>JBCDHV010000142.1:0-8518 GCA_038749615.1 Bacteroidota bacterium | reverse complement strand
GCGTGCAGCGCCACGTGCCGGCGGTGCAGCTCTCCCGCGGGAAGCTCGAACTGCACGTCGTACACGCGCTCGTGCAGGTCAGCGCAACGATCAACCGCTTGGCGGCCGACTTGGTGCTGTACAGCACGTCTGAGTACGGATTTGTCGAACTGCCCGACGCGTTCTGTACGGGGTCCTCGATCATGCCACAGAAAAAGAACCCTGACGTCTTGGAGTTGGCCCGCGCCAACCACCACCGGCTCCTCGCCGAGATGAACGTCTTGCTGACGTTGCCGGCTAATCTTCCTTCGGGTTATCACCGGGATCTTCAGCTCACCAAGGAGGCTGTGATGCGTGCGGTCTTGCTTTCGGGCGATCTGCTCACGGCGATGAACGAACTCGTCCCGGGCATTCAGTTCAACCGGGAGCGTGCTATGGCAGCACTTTCTCCCGGCTTGTTTGCCACCGCCGACGCCCTAGAACGCGTCCGCGCCGGCCAACCCTTCCGCGACGCGTATCGCGAAACCGCTAGTCGGCTCGATGATCTCACCGTTCCACCCGCCGGCGAGGCCCTAGCCGCCTACCGCGTCCCCGGCTATCCCGGACGCGGCGATGCGGCCTCGCTACGCAGACGGCTGAGTGGAGGCGTGGAGGAGTAGTTCGCGCTTCCACCTATCCACATGACTACTCCTCCATCCATCCACGCAACCACCCGCCCACGCATCAGCGATACTCCGGGTTGGGGTGATCGAACCGGCAGCCGGCATCCCAGAGGCTGCGCTGGTTGCCGTGTGCAGGGATGCCACCCGCGTCTTTGAGCATGCGTGCAGCATGAAGCAGATTCCACGTCATGAACGTGGTGTTGCGCTGGGTGAAGTCGTTTTTCATGCCGCCGGAGTCTGGGTCAAGGTAGGAGGGACCAGGCCCAGCTTCACCAATCCAGCCGGCATCTGCTTGCGGGGGAATCGTGTACCCAAGGTGCTGGAGTGCATAGAGCACGCTCATCGAACAATGCTTGATGCCATCCTCATTGCCTGTGACGATGCACCCCCCCACTTTGCCGTAGTAGGCGTACTGGCCAGCCTCATTGAGCAGCCCCGAGTTTCCGTACAGTCGCTCGATCACCTGGGTGCACACCGACGACTTTTCTCCCAGCCAGATCGGTGTGCCGAGGATCAGAATGTCAGCCGCCTGTACTTTTTCGTAGATCGCCGGCCACGCGTCCTCGGTAAAACCATGCTCTGTCATGTCCGGATAGACGCCGGCCGCAATCGGGTGATCAATGGCCCTCAAGACCTCGACCTCGACGCCATTTGCCTCCATGATGGCAACCGTCACGTCGAGAAGCCCCCGCGTGTGCGAGAGCATCGGTGAGGGTTTGAGTGTGCAGTTGATGATGAGCGCGCGGAGGTCATCGTAGGAAGCCGGCGCGGTGGTGCAGAGATCGCGTTGTCGGTCGGAAAGGGGCATGGAGCGAGGGTTGAATTTGGGATCGGGAATGCCGTCATCGAAACGAGAGGCCGCCGGTAGAGACGTTGCATGCAACGTCTGTACGGGGTCGGCGCTTCGTTTCCGGAAATGCCAAACGGGGTTGGCGCTTCATATCCGGAAATGCCAAACGGGGTTGGCGCTTCATGTCCGGAAATGCCAAACGGGGTTGGTGCTTCATGTCCGGAAATGCCAAACGGGATTGCGGTTTTCGTTTCGGGAAATGCCAGACGAGGTGTGGCGCTTCGTTTAACGGAGTGTAGATCCGGAGCGCTTCGTTACGCGCAGGCCAGATCAAGCCGTCCCCCAAACCGTTGCGACATGAAAAAAGCGCCGGCTCCCAGGAGGAAGCCGGCGCTTGCTAGGCCGTGAGGCGGGAGAGATTACATGTCGCTGTTCTCTTCCATCTCGAAGGTGTCGACGATGATCGAGTCGACACGGCGGTTGCGGCGTCCGTCGACGCCTTTGCCGGCGAGCGGATCACGGCCAAGGCCACGGGCCATCAGGCGCGTCGGGGCGATGCCGTTGTCGATGTAGTATTGCTCGACCGTTTCGGCGCGTTGCGTCGAGAGGCGGCGCGGGCGGCGCTCGGTGCGGTCAGCGTAGCCATCGAGGCGAGCCAGGATGTCCGGGCACTCCTGCATGATGGAGATGTTCTCGTCGAGGAGCGACATGGCCTCTTCGTCGAGTTCGGAGCTATTGCGGTCGAAGAAGACCGAGTTGAGCTCAGTGATGTCTTCGCAGCGGAATTCGCGGACGACGATGTTGAGGTCACGCGAGGCTTCACCACCGCAGTTGGTGATCGTCAGGTTGACGGTGTACTCACCCGGCTCGTCGAAGACGTGGACCGGAGCGGCTTGCGTCGACGTGCCGCCGTCGCCGAAGGTCCAGCTGTACTCAACCGGTTCCGTGCCGAGCACTTCAGCCGTGAAGGTCACGTTCTCGTTGATGATCATGTCGGCCGGGTCCGCAGCGAGCGAGACGATTTCAGCCGTGACCGGGCATGGATCGAAGACTTCGACGTTCATGCTGCGGCTGTCTTCACCGACGCTGTTGACAGCGTTGGCGGTCACGACGTAGTCACCCGGCTCGGTGTACGTGTGCGTGACCGTCATGCCGGTGGCCGTCGTGCCATCGCCGAGATCCCAGGTGAGGTCGACGGGCTGGCAGGCGTTTTCATTGAGCGTGACCATGTAGGTGGCCGGCTCGTTGATGGCGACGCGCTCCGGGCCTTCGAGCGACGTAATGACCGGCGGGTCACACGCAGGCTTGAAGGAGTAGCGGAGGCCTAGGCCGTAGAAGCCGAGGAGGTCGAAATCGGTTTCGTCACCGTCCACTTCCGGATCGGCGCCGTCGATGGCTTCGTCACCAAAGGTGTAGTGGCCGGTCACTTCGAGGAAGATCGAGGCCCTGTTCGAGACCACGTAGTCGAGGCCGAGACCGACGCTCGGGCCAAAGGCCGTTTCCGTGGAGGCTTCTTCACCAACGGCCGCGTAGCTACCAAACGAGAGGTTGCCACCGACGTGAGCGTAGGGAGAGAGCCGAGACTGCGGCAGGATCATCCACCGCAGAAGCACCGGGATGGTCGACCGGATTTTCGAGGACTCATCTTCGTCGAGCAGCGGCGCGCTTTCGACAGGAGCGAACGGAATCGGGTCGAGGATTTCCGTGTAGTTGGCAAACTGGTAGCCAATCGAAAGCGAGAAGGCCGGCGAGAACTGGTAGCCGAATTCAAGGCCCAGTGAGTAGCTGGCTGCGCTGAGGCCGTCGCCAACAGAGAGGCTTGTGAAGTCTTCGCCCGGGTTGCTGTCGCGGTCACCACCGTACGTGGAGAGGCCGACGCGGGCGTTCAGGAACAGCGATTCGCTGGCCCGTTTGTTCTGAGCCATCACGTCCGTGCTCAACATACCGAGCGAGAGCAGGAGCGCGCCGAGGCCCAAAAAGAGTTGGCGGCAAGAGTTCATAGTGAGATCTCTAGAGTTGGTAGAAGGGTCTGATTTTGAGGAGGATGCAGCAGAGGGAGTTGCACGTAGAGCATCGGGATCTGCGGAGGCCGCAAACGCAGCCTTCATAATCCGAAATCTTGGCTCGAATTCCAAGAGCAACCAGGACCTAGCCGGTGCGTTCCTCTGGATTATCAGCGAAATAGAAGGGTGGGGGCATTCGCTGGAAGGGCTTTCCCTGAAAGGCGTGAGAAAGCAAAGACGCGCAGAGGCGGGCTCCCAACCTGGGGCCCGCCTCTGCTGCGGCATTCTTGGTTTTAGAGCGCGTTCACATGCTTTTCGAGCTGGCTCTTGTAGTTAGCCGCCTTGTTCTTGTGAATGATGCCCTTCGATGCCATCTGATCGATCTGCGCTTTGGTTGCGTTCAGCAGCGTCTCGGCAGCGGCTTTATCTTCAGTTTCTTGCAAGCGCTTGATCATCGTGCGCATGCGGGAAACGTGCTGCCGGTTGCGCTCACGGCGCCCGACGGTTTGGCGCGCGCGCTTGGCAGCGGATTTATGGTTTGGCATAGGAGTCGTATTCGGGCTCGCTCAACGGCGAGCACTAGAGTAAAGGAATTTTAGCCTTACAACATACACAAACCTGACATGATCCGATGTGGGTGACGTGTGAATTCGGTGTCGTAGCCCAGCGAGGCGCCGTTTCCGCCTTGCGGGTTAGAACCTTACCCCATACGGCTAGCACTCAGCCTCCGCATCACGATTTTCGTGTGTGATCGCTCGAGTGAGGCCGGACTTACCAACAACGGCGAACTGATGAAGAAAACCACCGCGTTTGTCCTGGCTGCAGCGCTCGCGTTCTTGCACGTGGGCTGCACGACGGATGCCGAGCCCGAGGGCACGACGTACAAGCTGTACTACCTCGGTGGCCAGTCAAACATGGATGGCTATGGCTTCTCCACTGAGCTGCCCGAGCCTGCCGCGAACCCATCTCAGGAAACGATGATCTTCGTAGGGCAGGTGGCGCTCGACAATGACACGCGCGGCGGCGTGGGGGTCTGGCAGCCGCTACAACCTGGCTTCGGCACTGGCTACCAGACGGACGGAGTAACCAGCACGTTGTCGGATCGGTTCGGGCCCGAACTGCTTTTCGGGCAGGTCATGGCGCAGCATGTGGGAGACGCGCACGTTGCGGTTGTCAAGTACGCCCTCGGCGGGTCGGGGTTAGCCGAGGGCGTCGGGTTTGGCAACTGGGATCCGGATTTCTCGGAGGGAGCCGGCATCAATCAATATGACCACGCGCTCAAAACACTGCGCAACGCGCTGGCACACAGCGATATCGACGGCGACGGGATCGCAGACCGACTCATTCCATCGGGCATCGTTTGGATGCAGGGTGAGGCCGATGCGTTGCACAGCCAAGCCGTCGCGGATGACTACCGAGCCAATCTTGAGCGCTTGATGGGCCTGTTACGAGCCGCCCTGCGTGTGGACGATCTGCCGCTCGTCATCGGGCGAATAACCGATTCTGGAATGGCGGAAGACGGCTCGATGATGGACTTTATCGAAACCGTGCAGGACGCACAACGGGAGGTCGTGGCCGGCGATCGCTGTGCAGAGTACGTCACCGCTACCGAGGACCTCGGCTATCTCGAAGACGGATGGCACTACGATTCAGACGGCTTCATCCGTCTCGGCACGGCCTTCGCCGAGGCGATGATCGAGTTGGAGCAGCGGTGCGGGCACACCGAGTAGCTATGCTGACGGCCATCTAGCCGGCCAACAACCGGATGGCAATGCCCAAGGCGAACACAGCGAACGTCAGCCGGATGACACGCCGGCTCACACGGTGGGCCACCCGTGCGCCGATCCTCGCCCCGATGAGCGCCGGAATCGCGAGGCCAGCGGCATTCTGGAGATCGACGTACCCCAGCGTCAATCCGGGCGCGTCGACGCCCCAGCCGGCATAGGCGTAGGAGAGCACGCCAGCCAGCGAGATCAAGACGATCGTGGCGCTGGACGTTCCGACAGCCTCCCGCAAAGGCAGGCGAAGCCCTTTGTTGTACCCCGGCACTAGCACGACGCCACCTCCCACGCCGGCCGCTGCTGCCAATCCGCCAGCCGCCGCGGCGATGCCCGTCGAGGCTCCCCAGCCCGTGCGCTCTTCCTGTGCCGGCTCGTCGTTCGCCTTCTTTCCGAATACATCGAGTAGCATCCGAACCGTCACCGCCAGGAGCACGAGCCCGAATACCACCTGGAAAACCTCGCCATCGTACCACGGCTTCGTCGTCACCAGCCGCGTCGTCAGAAACAGAAACACAGCGCTCAGTAACCCGACGCGCACGGCAAGCTTCGGCCGCACGGCCCCGTTCGCGTGGTGCCGGCCGGCACTCGATGCGGCGGCTGCAAACGTACACAGCAAACTCGACCCCAGTACCATCGGTGTCACCAACTCGGCCGGCGTCCCGATGTGCTGCAGGTACACGAACAACACCGGCGCAAACACCACCCCACCGCCAATGCCGATCAAGCCGGCCAAAAACCCCCCAACGAGACCAGCGAGGGCGAGGTAGATGAGTGGAAGAGCAGTCACGGGCTCGCGTGGCAGGTAGCGGGTGAGCGGGTGGCAGGTGAACTCTTTGGCAGGGTGTTGAGCAGGTCTCGCAAGAACGAATCCACGTGCTACCCGCTACGTGCTTACTTGCCACGTGAGCGAAGCAAAGCGAACGCTCACTCTAAGATGGTGCCATAGCGTTCTCCGTTCAACAGGAGGTCCAGAGCGGCGCGCACTTGGGTGTCGTGGCGGAGAGAGGCGCGGATCTGGGCTTGCTCGCCGTGGAAGCGGGCAAGGATTTCGGCACGGAGGGCCTCGCGAATCTCTGTGTCGTGGCGCTCGAAGTCACGGTTTTTCTCGCGGGCAACTTCCATGCGGAGCGCTGCAAACTCATCGGTCGTTTCCGTGTAGCCGGCATCGGCGACTTCCCGGCCTAGCGCGTCGATCATGCGCTCGGTGGTGGTGCGGTACGAGAACGACTCGGCATCGAGCCAAGCTTCGAACGCGCCCAAGACGTCGTCGCCGACTTCGAAGGTCTCGGGCAGGCTGTCTCGGCGTGCAGCGTAGGTGTTCGCAAACTGGAAGTACGCGGCCTTCCGTAGGAGCGCCTGTTCGAGCGCGCTGAGCTGTGGGCGCTGAACGGGCACGTCGGGCTCGATTCCGCCTCCGTCGCGCACCAGGCGCCCGCCGGCTGTCTGGAACTGCGACCGGAGCGAGTCCGGCACCTCGACGGCGTAGCCATCCGCAGCCGAATGGGTGTAGGTGATCGACTGGATGGAGCGGCCGCTCGGCGTGTAGTACTTCGATGTCGTCATTTTGAGCGACGTGTTATACGGCAGTGGACGCACGATTTGCACGAGGCCTTTCCCGAATGACGTCTCGCCGAGAATCACGCCTCGGTCGAGGTCTTGCACCGCGCCGGCAACGATTTCGCTCGCCGAAGCGCTCACGCCGTTGACCAACACCACGAGCGGCGCATCGGGCACCAGGGGTGGGCGCTGGCTCCGGTACGTGCGTTCGGTCTGGGGCAGCCGGCCTTTCGTCGATACCACAGCAGAGCCCTGGGGTACGAACAGCCCGGTAATGTCGACCGCCGCGCCGAGGAGGCCGCCGGGGTTGTCCCGCAGGTCGAGGATGATGCTGTCCAGGTTGTCGTCCTTCTGGAGCTGCGTCAGCGCTTGCCGGACTTCACCGGTCGCGGTACGCGAGAAACGCTCCAGCTTCACGTAACCGATTCGTTTGCCTGCGTCGTTGGGCAGCAGGCCGGCATACGGGACATCCTTGACGCGCACTTCAGAGCGGGTCAGCACGAACTCGAGGGGCTCTGGCTCGCCTTCGCGGTCGATGCGGACGGGGACAGTGGTGCCGGGCTCACCATTGAGTAAAAGTCCCAGGTCGCTGAGGTCCATCCCGGTGGTGTTCCGTCCACTGATTTGGAGGATCAGGTCGCCGGCCCGCACCCCCTGCCGGAACGCGCTGTAGCCCTCAACCACCGCGCCCACGACGAGTCGACCATCCTCGCGCTGAATGACGTTGATGCCAACGCCCCCGTAGCGCCCACTCGTCATGATGTCGATTTCGACGTTGTCGGCCTCGTCGATAAAGACGGTGTACGGATCGAGCGTCTCCATCATCGAGTCGATGCCGGCCCGCATCATCTGCTCAGGATCCACATCATCGACGTATCCGACGGCGAGCTCTTCGTAGAGCGCGCCGAAGATGGTCAGGTTCTTCTTGATCGCGAAGAAGAGGTCGTCCGCCGGCCGGAAGGCAGCAGCAACGATCAGGACAGCACAGGCAGCAAGGACGAGACGCATGGGAATAGGCGTGACGGATGGTATGTCTTGGAATGTCGGGAGGTGGGTGAAGGATTAAGGATGAAGGATTAAGGGATAAGGGGGGAGGGAGCAGGGTGAAGGGGGAAAGGGAGCAGCGGGAAAGAGGGCAGGGAAAAAGGGGCAGGCGGGTAGGGTGAAGGGGGGGAGATGTGGAGGTGGGGTTGGCTTGGCGGGGTGAGCTCAGGGTGGTGGGCGAAGCTCTTGGGGGAGTTTGTGTGGAGGGGCGGAGGTGGGGGGTGTAGATTGGTGGGGCGTACCTCTCACGTTATATATGAACGCATGGCTTTTCCGTTACGTATTGGGATCATTGGGGCCGGCCGGCGAGGGCAGCGGCGGTTGGAGACGCTGGCGAGGTTGTCGGGCGTCCTACCGGCAGGGGTGCTCGATATCGACGGGGAGCGTGCTGGCGCAGCGGGCGGCGCGTTTCAGGTGCCGGTGGTGCCGTCCGCCAACGAGCTGTTTGACCAGAGCGATGCCGTCGTGATTGCGTCGACTAGGCGGGACCGGGGGTTGTTGGCAGAACATGCTGTACGGGCTGGGCTGCACGTGTTCCTCGAAGCGCCGGCCACAACGTCAGTCGATGACGCGGAACGATTACTGAGCCTGGCAGAGGAGGCAAATGTGCGTATCGGGGTTGGGGCGAGCCACCGGTTTTTGCCGCTGCGGAGCGTCTTGCCGGCCCGCTGGCGGCCGACGCTGGCGGTGTATCATGCCGCT
>JBCDHV010000141.1:0-8519 GCA_038749615.1 Bacteroidota bacterium | reverse complement strand
GATGAACACCGCCGGCACGGTCCACGTGGTTTTCTGCGCCCCGCCACGCTCGATGACGGCCGGCATTAGCTGCCGAAGCGTCTGCACACCGTAGAAAAAGCCGGCCGCGTCACCCGCCCCAATCTCGACGCCTTCCGGCCCGGCCGTTAGCACGTAGCCCTCGGCATCGAGCGTGTCGTTCGAGACAAACCGAACCGCAGACAATGCCGTCCCCGAAGAAATCGGCAGGGCGAACCCGGTTGCCGGACGAAGCACGCCCGCCAGAAACTCTGCCGCCGGCACTGCCGCTTCCACGGCGCTCATCGATGCGTCCTTGGTCAACGTAAACGCTCCGGTGCGGGCCTCGAGATGGGCCGGCCTTGGCACCACCGGGTAGTCGGCCGGGTCCTGCGCGTGGACCATCGAAGCGGTTATCGAAGCAAAGAGAAAAAGGCAAACCAACAAACGCATCGAACACCCATCAGGTAAACATGAAACGATCCATCCAAGGCACCGCGTAGAGCCATGGCACGCAACGGCTGGAGGGCTGGCACATGGATTCAAAAAAGACCCATCCGACTCACGAAACCATCATCGAGCCCCGCCAAATTCCTCCAACACCGCCTTCCAATACGCCGCCCGCATCGCGTCCTCGTCGATGTCGGTGTAGACCCAGACCGAGCGCTCGGCATTCTCGGGAGGAGCCGGCACCTGAAGTTGGGTAGCCAGGGCCGGCCTGAACACGGCCTGCACCAGTGCGAGGTCCCACATGACCCAGGTGTCGAATGCGGCGAATCGCTCGTTCCAGCGCATCGTCAGGTAGGCCCCAAGGTCGCCGAGCCGTTCGTGGCGTGCAAACGTGGAGTCCTGCCGGAAGGTGAGCGCCCGTGCCGTGGTGATGGGCATGATGTGGAGCTCCAATTCGGGCGTGTCGAGCAGCACGTCGGCGGCGTTGAGGTCCCGCCGGACGTTGAAGCTCGACTTGTTCCAGACACTCCGTTCCGCGTCAAACCGGAAGCCGAGCAGGTAGGCGCGCAGTTTCGGGACGATATCGGGGGCGAGCAAGATCGCCGAGGCGAGGTTCGTGGTGGCGCCCAGGCTGACGACGGTGAGTGAGTCGCCTTCGGGCAGCGCGCGGGCGTGGTCGATGATAAACTGAGCCGCCGGCGAGTCTTTTGGTTCTTGCCCTCCCCAGGGCCGGCCCACAGGTTCATCGGCACCGAGGGGGAGGGGAAGGTCTTCCCGGCCCAGCAGCGCGCGCAACTCCTCGTTGTAGCGTTGGCTCCGGTAGACGGTGCTATCGCCGGAGAGGTAGTGCACCCACTGCGCCGAGGTCACGCCGAGCACGTCGTACTCGTCTTGCGCCACCATCCACGTGATGGCGAAGAGATCGTCGATTTCGTTGGCCGTGTCGGCATCCAAAATCAGTTTCGGCTGCCCCAGAGCCGGCAGTGCAAGCACAACCAAGAAGAACAATCGCATGCTCGTGAGATATGGGTGGAGTGGTGGACGGTTGGGCGGGCAAACGCACGAATCTACACACGCACCTTCCACGAACCACAACCCCACAGGCCACGCGCTACAAAAAAAGCGCCCCGGCCGAAACCGAGGCGCTTTTGCTGAAGAGCTAGAGGCGTGAGTCTAGAAGCCCATGCCGCCCATGTCCGGAGCAGCCGGCGCGGCCGGTGCGTTTTTCTCCGGTTGGTCGACGATGACCGACTCCGTGGTCAGGAGCAGGCCGGCTACCGAGCCAGCGTTTTCGAGGGCCGAGCGCGAGACTTTCGTCGGGTCGACGACGCCTTGGCTGAGCAACTCACCGTAGGTCTCGGTGCGGGCGTTGAAGCCGTAGTCGCCTTTGCCTTCTTTGACCTTTTGCACGACGATCGAGCCTTCGAGGCCGGCGTTCGTGGCGATTTGGCGAAGCGGCTCCTCGATGGCGCGGCGGATGATGCTCACACCGAGGTTCTGGTCTTCGTTCTCCGTCTCGACGCTGTCGAGCGAGCCGAGCGTACGGATGTACGCAACGCCACCACCCGGCACGATGCCTTCTTCGACGGCTGCGCGCGTGGCGTGCAGGGCGTCTTCGACACGGGCCTTCTTCTCTTTCATCTCGATTTCCGTCGCGGCACCGATCTTCAGCACGGCCACGCCACCGGAGAGCTTGGCAAGACGCTCTTGGAGCTTCTCACGGTCGTAGTCCGACGTCGTGGTTTCGATTTGCTGCTTGATCTGGTTGACGCGGGCCGTGATGCCGGCTTCGTCACCCGAGCCGTCGACGACGGTCGTGTTGTCTTTGTTGATCACGACACGCTTGGCGCGGCCGAGGTAGTCGAGCGAGGCTGTTTCGAGCTTGTGGCCTTTCTCTTCCGAGATGACCGTACCACCCGTCAAGACCGCAATGTCTTCGAGCATCGCTTTGCGGCGGTCACCAAAGCCGGGGGCCTTGACGGCGGCGACGCGGAGCGTGCCCCGGAGCTTGTTGACGACGAGCGTAGCGAGGGCTTCGCCTTCGACGTCTTCCGCGATGATGAGCAGCGGCGCGTTCATCTGGTGCGTGCGCTCGAGCAGCGGCAGCAGGTCCTTCATGGTGCCGATCTTCTTGTCGTGGATCAGCACGTAGGGATCTTCGAGGACCGTCTCCATCTTGTCGGCATCGGTCACGAAGTACGGCGAGAGGTAGCCGCGGTCGAACTGCATCCCTTCGACGACGTCGAGGACTGTGTCCGTGCCACGGGCTTCTTCGACCGTGATGACACCGTCTTTGCCGACTTTCTCCATCGCTTCGGCGATGAGATCACCGATGGCGCTGTCGTTGTTGGCCGAGATGGTGGCGACCTGTGCGATTTCGTCTTTGCCTTCGATCTCGCGGCTCATGCTGCGGAGATCGGCCACGACGGACTCGACGGCTTTGTCGATGCCGCGCTTGAGGTCCATCGGGTTGGCGCCGGCGGTGACGTACTTGAGGCCAGTGCTCATGATGGCTTGCGCGAGCACGGTGGCCGTCGTCGTGCCGTCACCGGCTACGTCGGACGTTTTCGAGGCCACTTCCTTGACCATCTGCGCGCCGACGTTCTCGAGCTTGTTCTCGAGTTCGATCTCTTTGGCGACGGAGACGCCGTCTTTCGTGACGGTCGGGGCACCGAATTTCTTTTCAATGAGGACATTGCGGCCTTTGGGGCCGAGGGTCACCTTGACGGCATTGGCCAAGGCATCGACGCCCCGCTTGAGCGAGTCGCGGGCGTCGGTGTCGAATACGATATCTTTTGCCATGATTGGCTAGTTACGTTTGAGTTGGGCGAAGAGAGAGGCGAGAGCCGGCTTAGAAGCTGTTTTGATGTTCAGTTTGGAGCGAGCGAGAGATCGTTGAGAGTGGATGCGTTCCTGACATTGGAGGTGCGTACCGGGGGTACGGACCGAGAATGCAGGGACGAAGACGCCTCAACGAGCCGAGCGCAGCCCAAAATCACACATCCAAAACAGCTTCTTAACCTTCGACGATGCCGAGGATGTCCGATTCGCGCATGATGAGCACGTCGTCACCATCGAGCGAGATTTCCGTGCCGGCGTACTTGCCGTAGAGCACCGTGTCGCCGGCTTTGACCGTCATCTCGACGTGCGTGCCGTTCTCGACTTTGCCGGGGCCAGCGGCCACGACGGTGCCGCGCTGCGGCTTCTCTTTGGCGGTGTCCGGGATGATGATGCCGCTAGCGGTGGTTTGCTCAGCCTCTTGGGGCTTGACAACCACGCGGTCGGCCAGAGGTTTGATCTGTGCCATAGTGGTGATTTAGTGTTTGGAAATGTTTGCTTTAGAAGGGGAGTTTTAGCACTCAGGAGAGGCAAGTGCTAAGGCGAATGTCAAAAAAAGGGCGTGGCCGAAACTGCTAGATACAGTCTGGCCATCGCAGTATGTAAAAACAGGAACCCACCCGGCGATGTTCCGAGTGGGTTTGGTGTTTTGTGTTGAGACCGGGTCTGCACGGAGGCTTATCCCCGCTTGGCATCGAGGGAATACTTGCCGCCGCCGATCAATATGAAGGCCACGCATACGACCAGGTAGAAGAGCGCCAACTCGGCACTCTCACCTTGGCGCAGATGCTGGTAGGACGCGACGGCCATCGTAAAGCCAAGAATGGCCGAGGAGTATCGGGTAAACAGGCCGGCTGCCACGAAGAGACCGCCGAAGAATTCCGCTAGCGCGGCGTTCGCTGCAAAGAAGGCAGGGAACGGAAAGCCGAGGTCGGCAACCACATTGACGAAGCCCCACTCTTCTCCCTGGAGCATACCGATGGTCGACATGAGTTTGCCCCAGCCGTGCGCGGCCGCCATGTACAGGCCGGCGAAAACACGAATGAGCGTTGTTCCGAGTGCGACAGAGTTGGGAGCAGGAGAGGAGTCCACGGTAGAAGCGAGTAAGGGTTAGACATGCAGTAGACCTATCGTATGAGGCTTGGTGGGTTCCAACCCTGACAACATTATCGTCGAGCGGAGATGCCAACCTTAGAGGCTCGTCATTCAACGATGCTTCACGATGGCCGCGCGTAGCTTCCGGAAACTCGCCTCCGAACCTCGCAGCCTGCACGCTCATGAGCCCCACACCCACCGTCGATCTTGCCCTTGCCCTAGACCATGGGCTGACCGAAGAAGAGTACGGGTGGATCATCGAACGCCTGGGCCGGGTGCCGACCTTCGTGGAGCTTGGCATCTATTCGGTCATGTGGAGCGAGCACTGCTCGTACAAGAATTCGATTCGGCTCCTCAAAACGCTGCCGCGCGAAGGGGCCTCGCTGCTCGTGGAGGCCGGCGAAGAGAACGCTGGGCTGGTCGACATCGGGGATGGCCTCGCGGTCGCGTTCAAGATCGAGAGCCACAACCACCCGTCGGCCGTCGAGCCGTACCAGGGTGCCGCGACGGGCGTCGGGGGAATCCAGCGCGACATTTTTACGATGGGCGCGCGCCCGATTGCGTCGCTGAACTCGCTCCGGTTCGGCTCGCTCGATAACCCGCGCGTTCGGTTTTTGCTCGACGGCGTGGTCCGAGGTATCGGTGACTACGGGAATTCGTTCGGTGTGCCCACGGTGGCCGGCGAGGTGTACTTCGACGACTCCTACGAGGGCAACCCGCTCGTCAACGCCATGAGCGTTGGGCTCGTCAAGGTGGGGGAGACGGCGTCTGCCATCGCAGAAGGGGAGGGGAATCCGGTCTTCATCGTCGGCAGCTCGACGGGCCGCGACGGAATTCACGGCGCGACGTTCGCCTCCGAGGAAATCTCGGAAGAGAGCGAGGCCAAACGCCCGAGCGTGCAGGTCGGCGACCCGTTCACCGAGAAGCTCCTGCTCGAAGCCACGCTCGAAGCGATTCGGTCCGGAGCCGTTGTAGGCATTCAGGACATGGGCGCGGCCGGCATCACGTGTTCCTCCTGTGAAATGAGCGCGAAGGGAGAGAGTGGGATGACGCTGCACCTGGAGCGCGTTCCGATCCGCGAAGCCGGCATGACGCCGTACGAGATCATGCTCTCCGAGAGCCAAGAGCGTATGCTGATCGTCTGCGAGAAAGGCCGCGAAGCCGAGCTGCAGGCCGTGTTCGACAAGTGGGACTTGCACGCCGCGCACATCGGTGAGGTCACGTCGGATGGCCGGGTGCGCGTGCTCTGGCACGGCGAGGAAGTCGCCAATGTGCCGGCGGAGCACCTCGTCTTGGGCGGTGGCGCGCCCGTCTACACGCGGGAAACGAAACGGCCGGCGTACCTCGACGAGGTGCAGGGATTCGATCAGGAAACCATCGATGATCTGACCCCCAACCAAATTGCAACAGCACTCCAGAAACTCTTGTCGGCGCCCAACATCGCGTCGAAGCGCTGGGTGTTCGAGCAGTATGACACCCAGGTTCGGACGAACACCGTGATTGGCCCCGGCCCCAGCGACGCGGCGGTCGTCCGCGTGAAAGGCACCAACCGGGGGCTTGCCGTCAAAACCGACTGCAACGGTCGGTATGTGTATTTGAACCCGCGCAAAGGCGGACAGATTGCCGTGGCCGAGGCGGCCCGAAACGTCGTCTGCGCCGGCGGGCAGCCCATGGCGATCACGAACTGCCTGAACTTCGGCAATCCGTACAAACCAGAGGTGTACTGGGTCTTCACCGAGGCCGTCGGTGGTATGGGAGACGCCTGCCGGGCCTTCGAGACGCCCGTGACGGGCGGCAACGTCAGTTTCTACAACGAAAGCCCCGAAGGCTCCGTCTTCCCGACGCCCACCATCGGGATGCTCGGTCTCGTAGAGGACATCGAGCGCGACGCCACCCGGTCCAATTTTCAGACCGTCGGCGATCTCGTGTTTATGCTTTCGCCCGCCGGCTGGCAGCACAAGAGCGACCTCGGCGGCAGCGAATTCCTCGCTACGGTCCACAACAAGACCGCCGGCGACGCGCCGCATTTTGACTTGGATGAAGAGCGCGCCGTGCAAACGGCCATGCTCAGTCTGATCCGCGCCGGCTTGGTCAAGAGCGCCCACGACGTTTCCGACGGTGGGTTACTCGTGGCCTTGGCCGAATGCGCATTGCATTCCGACAACCTCGGAGCCGTGATCCATCTCACCCGTCCCGCCGACGTGCGGTTCGACGCGATGTGTTTTGGGGAGGCCCAGAGCCGGATTGTCTTCACGTGCGCCTCTGACCATTCGGGGGCCGTGTGGAATCTCGTCAACGCGCTCGGCGGGGCCCAGGCGACGCTGCTCGGCGAAGTACGGCCGGGGAGGCTGCGCATTTCCGTGGATGACAAGCCCGTGTTGGACGCGCCGGCTCACATTCTGCGCGCTATTTACGAGAGCGCCCTGCCAGCCCGTCTCGGTGCGACGGTTGTAACGGATGCGGCCTAACGGTGTCTAAACGTTGTCTGAAGAGCATTGACCGGTTCGCGACAGGACGTGCAGAGCCGGCCGCGTCAGAACCCAACCCATTTGATCTCGTTCGACTACTAGCTAATCGATACATACCCCATCCAACCTAGAGACTGCAACCATGGCTGACTCCAAATACGTCACATTGACCGACGACAATTTCGAATCCGAAGTGCTGAACAGCGACCAGCCCGTGCTCGTCGATTTCTGGGCCACGTGGTGCGGACCCTGCCGCATGATCGCCCCGACGATCGAGGAACTGGCTGCCGATTTCCAAGGCAAAGCCAAGGTGGGCAAGATGGACGTTGACCACAATCAGCGTTACCCCTACCAATTTGGCATCCGCAGCATTCCCACGCTGTTGATCTTCAAGGGCGGCCAGGTGGTCGACCAGATCGTCGGTGTGGTTCCGAAGAACAAGCTTGCCGAGAAGCTGAACAAGCACGTCGCTGCCGTCGCGTAAGCGCCATCGAGTGTTTGCCGGCTGGTGCAGCAGGGTAAGCGTGGCACAGAGGGCTGTACAGCTCCGTCTCCCGCGCCACTTGTGCTGCATCAGCCTTTTTTGATTCCCATTGCCGGACCCCGGACTGCACTCGTAATTTCCTCTACCCACATGCACCCTTCGTACGATCCCTCGACGTCAGATTCCAAGATGTTTGATTCTGCAGAGCACGCCCAAGTTGTCATCATCGGCACCGGGCCGGCCGGTTTCACAGCGGCGCTGTACGCGGCCCGTGCGAACCTGTCGCCGGTGGTGTTTCGCGGCCCAGAGCCCGGAGGCCAGTTGATCACGACGACGGAGGTCGAGAACTTTCCGGGTTTCCCTGACGGCATCATGGGCCCCGAAATGATGCAGAAGTTCGAGGACCAAGCCGCCCGGTTCGGTGCGGACTTGCGGTACGGCACGGTCACCTCGATCGATGCGAGCGTGCGGCCGTTCCGGCTCGTCGTGGACGAGGAAACCGGCTTCACGGCCGACACTGTCATCGTGTCGACCGGTGCCTCCGCCAAGTATCTCGGACTAGAGAACGAAAAGCGTTTGCTTGGCCGCGGCGTTTCTGCGTGTGCCACGTGTGACGGCGCGTTCTTCCGCAACGAAGAGCTCGCCATCGTGGGCGGCGGCGACACGGCGATGGAAGAAGCGCTTTTCCTGACTCGGTTCGCGAGCAAAGTCTACGTCGTACACCGCCGCGACGAGCTGCGGGCGTCGAAGATCATGCAGAAGCGCGCCTTCGCAAACGAGAAGATCGAGTTCATCTGGGACACAGAAGTGTTGGACGTTCTTGGCGAAAACGCCGTCGAGGGCATCCGCATTCGCAACCGCGTCACCGGCGAAGAGCGTGATATGAAGGTCGGCGGCCTGTTCGTCGCCATCGGCCACCGCCCGAACACCGATGTCTTCCGCGGCGTGCTCGAGATGGACGAGAACGGGTACCTGATTACCAAGCCGGACAGCACCTTCACTAACGTCGCCGGCGTTTTCGCCTGCGGGGACGCGCAGGACCACGTGTACCGGCAAGCCATCACGGCCGCCGGCACCGGCTGCATGGCTGCTATCGACGCGGAGCGCTGGCTCGCCGAGCAAGGCGAGATCGACGCCGTCCGCACCCAGACCGAGTACCACGCAGAGACGTGATTTGTTAAATCGGG
>JBCDHV010000140.1:0-8539 GCA_038749615.1 Bacteroidota bacterium | reverse complement strand
GTCTGCCAAGACCCGGCCCTCCCTGCGACCTGCGGTACGACGAGCATTTCCTCCCGCGTCCTGACCGGCACCAACACTGTCAGCGTTCCGATCAACTACGACTTCCTCCGCAACTCGGACGCCGGCACTACGCTGACGCCTAACACAAACTGGATGGATGTCGCGATCTTCAAGACGAGCGTCGTCGGCGGCGGATCTACGGACCTTGCGTGGGAAACGTGCATCATGACCGACAGCAACACGTCGAGCCTGAGCGTCAACGAGTCGGACTGCTCAACGTTCACAGATGGTGCACAAGCCTTAGTATCGGGAGATGTAAATCTTTCAGGTGGTGTCGACTTCGGGGATATTTTCGCCCAGTATGATGCGTTCACCGGGGCGTCTGTTGCCTTGGGGTCTGCATTCTATGCTGCCGATGTCGATTGCACGCCAGGCATTCAGTTTGCCGACATCTTCGCGCTGTACGACTTCTTTACGGGAGCATCTGCTACCCTCCCAAATTCTGGCGGTTGCCCGGCTGGTAATGCAAAAGCCATTTCTTCCGAGCGCATGAAGCTTTATGAGCAACGTGCCCGCGAAGCCGGCCTCATTCAATAGGTCCCGCCCAACTGCCCAACGAAAATCTGACTCTACCCTAACTTCTATGTCACACGTTACACGCTATACCGCGGGCTTTTTCGCGGTTCTTCTACTCGCTGGCTCTGCATTCGGCCAGAGCATCTCGATTCAAACGGGCGTCTGGACTTGTAGCCCACCAGAGGATGACGTGTCTATCGATATTCTCTACACGGACTTTCCTGCTGACACGCGCGGTCTCGACTTCTGTCTTGATGTGGACGACACCGCCTTGGACATGGAGACTGGCGGTGCAAGCATTGACCTGACTGGTACGTACTTCGTTGGCGCACCGTTGAATTCCGTTGCAACGCCAAGCCCACAGTGTGCCTCTCCGGATCACTATTTCGTTTCAGTTGGCACGTTTTCCTCCCCAGGTGCTAGCACGAGCGGAACAGCTCTCAGGCTTCTCGTCGACTGTTCTGCTACGGCCTCTGGCCTCCTCACTCTGGACTTCCAGTCTGCGACACTCACCGTAGGCACTGCTGGCCAAGCGATTACGGCGAATGATGGCGACATCAGTGCCACCGCCACTCCAGTCGAGCTAGGTGACTTCGACGCGGTAACGATTGAAAACGGCATCCAGCTGTCTTGGAATACCCTTTCCGAGGAAAACAACGCTGGATTTGAAGTCCAATATGCGGAAATGGAAAGCGACGAATTCATCAACATCGGCTGGGTCGAAGGCTTCGGTACGACGCTGGAAGAGCAAAGCTACACCTTCAGCTCCCCGGAGCTGATGCCAGGCGACTACCAGTTCCGGCTCAAGCAAGTTGACTTCGACGGGAAGTTCGAGTACTCCCCGGTCGTCGAAGGCACGGTCACGGTTCCAGGCACGTTTATCGTCCAAGGCCCCTATCCGAACCCGTTCAACCCGACGACGCAGATTCGCTTCGCCGTGGCCCAGGAGCAGGTCGTTGACCTCGAACTCTTCGATGCCACTGGCCGGCGGGTGATGACGCTCTTCAGCGGCACCGCTACCGCCAACGAAACGATCGACGTCCGTGTGGACGCCGCCTCGCTCCCGAGCGGCATGTACCTCGCCCGCCTCGTCGGTGACTCGTTCTCGACGACGAAGAAGCTGATGCTCGTCAAGTAAGTGTCCCGGAGCTTCCGCTCCATGAAGCGCCGCTCTCAACCTGAGGGCGGCGCTTCTTGCTTTCGCTGCAGATGTATGGCCTGGCGTGTTTTCTTGCTGCTGCTTTTTCCAGCGTCGTTGACTGCGCAGGATCTGCCGGCGTACGTCTACACGCCGAGCTCCCTGTCCGTCGTTGATACCACCGGAACGCCGTACCTCTTCCCGTTTCTCGGTGGACTGTACCAGCCCAAACCACAGTTTCTTGACACAGACGGGGACGGCGACCTGGATTTGCTGCTCCAACGAGGGACCAGTGATCTTCTCCACTTCGAGCGGACTGGCCCCTCCGTCAGCGATTGGCAGCTGACAACCCTGCGGTTTGCCAGCGTGGATCCAGGCTTCTGGTTTCGCCTCGGTGATCTAGATGGCGACGGCGATCAGGACCTCGTCGGGTCTGGCCGAGAAGGGTTTGCGAATGGGCTCGTCCGCGTCTACGATAATATCGGATCTGATAGTCAGCCTGACTTTGCCCAAGGCCGGCTTGCCCGGGTTGCCGGCACCGATCAACCGCTTCAGCCGGCGTTTAGCTACCCAGAACTAGCCGATCTCGATTGCGACGGCATCGACGATTTATTCTGGGCTGAGCCAAGCCAAGGCGGGCTGACGTACTATCAGAATCGTGGGCAGGACAAGGACGGACGGCCCCAGTTCGAGCTCGTTTCCGAGGCGTTCGGCGACTTCGTCATCTTCGTTCAGGACAAAACCGAGCAACACGGATTCGGTAGCGCAAGGCTCTTCGACTCGACGGGAGATGGGCTGCTGGATCTATTCTGGGGCGACGAGTTCGCTGCCGGCTTGTTCGAGTTTACCAATATCGGCAGCTGCACAAGCCCGGCATTCGATGTACCTGAGGACGAACGTGCATTCGTCCGGCTCCCAGAACAAGACCCCATCGCCACCTCTGGGTTCAACGTGCCCGAGTGGGCCGATATCGATCTCGACGGTGACCTTGATCTGCTCGTGGGCGTTCAGTCTGGGTTCACGGCCGTTCGAACCCCGGATGGAACGGACAATTTGCAACTCTTTCTGAACAATGAAGGCCGGCTTCGCCTTGAGACCAGTCAGTTGCTGCCCAGCATTGACGTGGGGGAAGACGCTGTGCCGGGCGTCGTGGGGCTCGCGCCGGACGGGCGCGCGACATGGGCGTTGGCCAACCGCACCAGACGCCAGGGGGATCGTTCGGCAATTCAGCTGTTTCACCCGACATCTGCCGGCTACGAACTTGCCGATGCAGATTTTCTCGGCGAGCTGAATCTGGGCTTTGATCTGGCTATCGCTTCGGCAGATCTCGATGCTGACGGCGACCGTGACCTGCTCATCGGAGAATTCGAGGGGACGCTCAATTTCGTCGAGAACGAAAACGGAACGTTTCGGCTGCGAGACCCTGCGTTTCAGCAGATCGATGTCGGCAACGGGAGTGCGCCGGCCCTGGGTGACCTGGATGGCGATGGAGACCTGGACCTGCTCGTCGGTTCGTCCCGAGGAACGGTTCAGCACTTTGAGCAGACGTCTAATGGTTTTGCGCTGCGCACGGAGAAATTCCTGGACCTCGATCTCGGCGACCGTACGGTGCCCAGCATTGGCCGACTCAATGAAGACCAATGGCCGGATCTGCTGATTGGCAGTACCGACACCTTGATCGCTTTCTTGGGTACGAGTACCGGGTGGAAGCCTTCGCCCTGGCCTGCCGGCTCACCGTTGGGGCTGGATCTGTTGGCCAGTGGCGTCTTCCCTGCTCTCGCCCCGGTCCGAAGTGAAACTCAGTCTCGTGACGATATCCTTGCCGGCCTTCCCTACGGCGGCGTCATGCTGTTTGAGCCCAGTTCACGAGCCGTCTCAACCGATCCTGCTCTACCTGAGGCGCAGCGGCTCTTCTTCGCAGCCTATCCCAATCCCACCGGGCGGGAACTGCACGTCGAGACATCGACACAGCTCCGGCTGACCCTTTACGACGTTCTGGGCCGGCGGGTAGATCAGTGGCTCATGGAGCGCTTCAGGATCGAGCTCCAGCTCAACGTGCCCCCTGGCCTGTATTTCCTTCACGGCGAGGCCAAGGATGGAAAACAGCAGACCATCTCCTTCGTGGTAGGCAGCTCGTGACCAGCGTATCGGCTACCCAGCGACGGGGCGTATGGGAACTCCTGCTTTCAAAAGATGCGCCTTGGCGTCAGCAACGGAATACGTACGGAAGTGAAAGATGGACGCAGCCAGCACGGCATCGGCCTGCCCGCTGAGAAAGCCGTCGCGGAGGTGATCCAACGTGCCGGCTCCCCCAGATGCGATCACTGGAATAGTCACACGCTCAGAGATCGCACGAAGCAGTTCGTTGTCGTAGCCGGCCTTCGTACCGTCGCGGTCCATCGAGGTCACGAGCAACTCGCCGGCGCCGCGCCTTGCGGCTTCTTCGGCCCACTCTAGCGCGTCGATTCCGGTGGGCCGCCGGCCGCCGTGGGTGAAGACCTCCCAGCGCAGCGGATCGTCTCCCACCCGCTTGGCATCGATGGCCACCACAATACACTGCGATCCAAACGCCGCAGCACCTTCGGCAATCAAGTCAGGCCGCTTCAGGGCAGCCGAGTTGAGCGAGACCTTATCGGCACCGGCGTTGAGCATGGCGCGCATGTCCTCCAAGGTCCGCAATCCCCCACCGACGGTGAGCGGAATGAACACCTGGTCTGCCGTCCGACGGACCACGTCGTGCATGATTCCTCGGTTCTCATGAGTCGCCGTGATGTCGAGAAACACCAACTCGTCCGCACCCGATTGGTCGTAGAACTTCGCCTGTTCGACTGGATCGCCGGCGTCCACGAGATCCAAAAATTGCACGCCTTTGACCACGCGCCCCTCGTGAACGTCCAGACATGGAATGATGCGTTTCGCTAGCATGGGTTGGTGGTTGGGTAGGTGGGCTGGACGCTCGGCGGGCTCGCTGTGGGTGGGCCGGGCGCTTCGCTTCGCTCGTGTGGAGAGGGTGAGAGGTGCCAGGACTATAGGTGGGGAACAAGATGAAGCGTCTAGCTGGCCGCCTTAGAAGAGACGGAAGACATCGAAGGGCCAGATCTCCTCAAATCGTCACCCACCTCTCAACCGTTTCCCCTGGCTACGTCTCAACTTACACGAAGCCGCGCGGTCGAGAACGCGGTGAGATCGACGGAGCCTTTGTCGTGCCAGCACCAGAATTTCTGGCACGGGAACGCATTGTCGTAGAGGGCGCGGCCGACGATGGCGGAATCCACCTTGGAGGTTCGAAGAGCGTCCAGACTAACCAAATCCTGGAAGCTGGAAACGCCGCCGGAGGCCGTGATGCGCATCCGCCTGAGTACCGCACCCAGTTCTTGGTAGGCCTGAGTGTTTGGGCCCTGCATCGTTCCGTCCCGGCTGATGTCCGTGTAGACGACGCGCCGGCACCCACGGGCTTCCATGTCCACGGCGAGGTCGAGGGCGTTGATGCCGCTCCCTTCGGTCCAACCCTGGACCCGCACCTCCCCGTCCTTGGCATCGATGCCGACAGCGAGCCGGCAATTGCCATATTTCTCGATGACCTGGCTGACGAGTTCCGGATTCCGAACCGCCGCCGTGCCGATGATGACGCGGTATACGCCGGCCCCAAGCAACTCATCGACATCCTTCATCGTGCGGACGCCGCCGCCTACCTGAACAGGGATATCGAGTTTTTCGCAGAGGGACTTGATCGCCGTCCGGTTGATGGACGAGTCGCCACGGGCCGCGTTCAAGTCAACAACGTGCAGCACTTTCGAATTGAGAACGCGCCAGAGCCGTCCCATCTCGACGGGATCCTCGAAGTAAACGGTCTCGGCGTCGTAGCTGCCTTGATGCAGCCGGACGCAGCGTCCGTTCAGAATATCGATGGCCGGTATGACGAGCATAGGTCGGTAGGAGGCTGGAGGGTGGCCAATCGTCTGTGCTCAAACGGCTGTGGAAGCCGGCACGAGGGTAGCGAAGTTTCGTAGCATACGCAGGCCGTTTGCCCCGCTTTTCTCGGGGTGAAACTGGAGGCCAAACACGTTGTTTCGCTGTACGATTGCGGGGAAGGGTGCGCCATACGTGCATTCTGCCAAGACGTCAGCGGCCTGCTCGGCCACGCCGTGGTACGAATGCACGAAGTACACGTAGGCGCCATCGCTGATGCCATCGAGTAGAGGTGAAGGTCTCGCGGGCCGGATCTGATTCCAGCCAATATGCGGCACCTTTAAGCCGGCGGCCGGCTCAAAGGGGACGACTTGGCCTCGAATCAAGCCCAACCCTTCGTAAACGCCCATTTCGAGACTCTCGTCGAAGAGCAGTTGCATCCCGACACACACACCGAGTAGCGGGACGCCTTGCTCCACAGCTTCGAGGACAGGTGCATTCAAGTCGCGGCGGAGCAGTTCAGTAGAACATGCTCCAAATGCCCCAACACCAGGAAGCACGAGCCGCTCGGCGCTCCGAATCCGTTCGGGATCGTCGGTACGGAGCACCTCGACGCCGACGTGTTCGAACGCCTTCTCGACGGAACGAAGGTTTCCGATTTCGTAATCGACGATCGTAATCATCGGTCGTCTCGTTTCATCCGGCTGAGTTCCTGGGAACGCTCCGTCGCTGTGGCAACCGCGTTGATCAACATCGTCCGCAGCCCGTGGCTTTCCAGCTCGGCAACGGCTGCAATCGACGTACCACCAGGCGTAGTCACTTCGTCGCGCAGGATGGCCGGGTGCTTGCCAGTTTCGAGCACGAGTTTGGCTGCCCCGAAGACCGTCTGGGCGGCGAGCCGGAGTGCCGTCGACCGTGTGAGGCCCTGTTTAACGCCGCCATCGGTCAGCGCTTCGATGACCATGTAGACATACGCCGGGCCGCTCCCGGAAAGCCCTGTAACGGCGTCCATGAGGTATTCCGGAACGGTCTCGACTTTCCCAACCGCCCCGAACAACTCGCGTGCGTCGTCGAGATCGGCATCAGACGCGAAACGGCCAGGCGCAACGGCCGTCGCCCCTTCGTCGACGAGCGCCGGGGTGTTCGGCATCGCCCGGATGACCGCAAGATCTTGGTCCAGCGCCGTGGCGACGGACGTCGTCGTTACGCCGGCGAGAATGCTGACCACCACTGCAGATTCCGGGACGTGCGGTTGAATCTCATTGAACACCGCCGGCGCATTCTGAGGTTTGACGGAAATCACGATGAGATCCGCGCCGGCAACGGCTTCCGCGTTGTCGACCCCGAAATGGACGCCCGGAAACTGCTCGCGCAGCTCATCGACAGCGTACGGGTTGCGCCGGGTTGCGCGGATGCGCTCGGCCGGGATCAGCTCGCGCCGGAGCAGCCCGCCAATGAGTGCGCGGCCAATGTTGCCGGCTCCGATGAACGCTAGCGTTTTTTCTGAGAGCATGGTTTTTCTGAGAGCCTGGTCAGATCACTCCCTTCGTAGAGGCCACGGCACCGTTGGCTTCGTCGCGGCGGACCGCCACGCGGAGCGCCCGAGCAACGGCCTTGAAAACGGCTTCGATTTGATGATGAGCGTTCGTCCCGTACAGGAGCGTAACGTGCAAATTGCACCGGACCTGCTCGGCAAAGCTATACCAGAAATGCTGCACCATCTCGGTCGATAAGTCGCCCACGGTCTCGCGGGAGAACACCGCATCGAAGTGCAACGCGAAGCGCCCCGACAAGTCCACCACGGCCCGAGCAAGGGTCTCATCCATGGGGACGTAAGCGTGACCGTAGCGCGTGATATACGACTTGTCCCCCAGAGCTTCTGCGACGGCTTGCCCCAACGTGATCCCCACGTCCTCTACGGTGTGATGATCGTCGATGTGGAGATCACCCTCGCACGAGACCTCGAGATCAAACCCGCCGTGGCGGGCGAATAGATCTAGCATGTGATCGAGAAATCCGACACCGGTCTGGTTGCCGTATCGCCCCGTCCCATCCAGGTTCAGAACGACCGACACCTTGGTCTCTGCTGTTTCACGCCGGCGGGCAGCCGTGCGTGGCTCGAAGGTGGGCATGGTCAAGCCGTTGGAGTCAAACGCGCACAAACCTCTACGTTACGCCCTCAGTTCCAGGCCGACAGTGAAGCCATGGTGAGAGCGCTACCGCCCATTGGAGCGGAGCCAAATGTTAAGGAGGTCGACGTTGTCGACATCGCCGTCGAGGTCGAAATCGGCACCGAGGTAGCCCGTAGTGGTGGACTGTGGGAGCCACATCAATAAGGCATCCAGCGCATCGACGCTTCCGTTTCCATCAGCGTCACCGCCATGCATGGCAAACACACCAGGTTCTACCTCCACCTGCGCGTTCGTGCCGGCCGCTGCCGTGGCGCTCGCTGTGAAGTCGTAGAGCGTAGGGGTTGCGCTCACGGTTACCGGGACGGACGAGGTCACCGGGACGTGGTTGCGGTGCTCAACCCGGACGAAGTACGCCGTTCCGGCCGTCGCTTCCACGAACCGCACCGGACCGCCTTCGAAGTCTTCAATCATGCCGTCTTTGTCGACGTGTGCAGAACGAAAAGCGACGAGTTCACCCGGTGATCCGGCGTCATTCGTCCAGAGTTCGATGCGTACCCAATCGGTGAGGTTGGAATGGGTGGCGTAGTAATCTGGGGTCCCGACATACTCAGTTCCGCCTGGCGCAGCCGCTGGAATGGAGCCAGCCAGATCGGTTCGCATCGCACTCGACCCTGCGTCATAGGCTCCTTCGAGCAGTACTTTAACCGATACACCTGGAAGTGTTGAGCACGTGAAGGTTCCGATTTCTCCGTAGAGCCGGACGACGTACGTTTGCTCGCGGTTG
>JBCDHV010000139.1:0-8625 GCA_038749615.1 Bacteroidota bacterium | reverse complement strand
GTCGGCCATCTCCATGCCCGTCTTCATCATCAAGCTGATCCTCGACTACCGGAAATGGTCAGTTGAGAACAAGCGGCTTGATGTGGCGCAACGCATCGGGACGGCAGGGGACGAGAGTCTGACGACCTCCGAGCTGAAGTCGATCATCAGCGATGCCGTCACAGACGCCACGATGGACATCGAGCGCCGGCTCGACCGCATCGAGCGTAAATCCGCAAGAGCCGAGCGTGAGTACCTTGCTCCCAACGGCCCACCTCCGCTGCTCGACGAGACCACGGACGAAGAGCCGGCCCGCCGTACGATTGGCCGGGAGCGGAGTTCGTAGTACGTAGGGACGTGGTTCGTGGGTCTGTAGTTGGTGACGATGAAGACCCGCTCGCGTCTGGCATGAATGGCTACCCTCGCGTAGATCAGTTGTAGCGCTCGGGGTGAAGACCCGTTCGGGAATGAGGTTGGCGTCCGCCTTCGCGGATCCGGCCGGGTGGCCCTCAGGGTGAAGACCCGCTCGCGGTGGGCATGGCTGGCCGCATTCGCATGGTGCGCTTTTGGCGCTCGGGGTGAGGACCCGTTCGGGGATGGCGTTGGCGTCCGCAGGTGCGGATCGGAGCTGTGGCCCTCAGGGTGAAGATTGGCCCATGAGACCTGCACACCGTTCAGGAAACTCTTCACCGCAAAGCGGTCCTCACCCTGAGGGCCACTGAGCTAGATCCGCGAAGGCGGCCCAAGACGAAACCCCCGAACGGGTCTTCACCCTGAGGGCCACCGAGCTACATCCGCGAAGGCGGCCCAAAGCGAGATTCCCGAACGGGTCTTCACCCCGAGCGCCACGACACCCTACGCAACGCGGGCTCCCAATCCTGCGCGAGCGGGTCTCCCACCCCCCTCAACGATTCCAGCGCACCTCTAGCACCGCGCCGGCATCCTGGGCGACGTAGAGCGTACCGTCTGGGCCGATGGTGATGCCTTCCTGAGAGTTGCCGATGAAGCGTTCGCGGCTCAGCTCGTTGCTGGCTCGGTCGAGTTCGACGAACAGGTTTTCGTCGTCGCTCAGGACGTAGTAGCGCTGCCGGCTCGCGTCGTAGTGGAGGCCAGAGAGATCGGGGAAGTCGAGCCGGCGGTGGGACGTGATCTCGGCGTTGAGCGTGGTGCCCGCCAGTGGGACGCGGAGCTCAACGAAGGTGGGCGGATCGTTCGGATCGCCGTCTTTTCCTTGGTTGACGACGGCAAACGTCTCGCCGCCAACGAACGTAATGCCCTCGACGCCCTGCCCGCCTTCCGGCAGCACCACCGTATCCCCATCGGTGCGGGAGATCGTAAAGACCCGAGTGGGGCGAAGGCCTTCGGGTTCGATCTCGACGATCAACTCGCCGCCTTCGATAACTGCGTAGAGCAGGCCGGTCGTTGGGTTGACGGTCAAGCCTTCGAACTCAGCATCCTGCACACGCCGTACGCGTAGCGTCTCGCCGGCCGTCGTCAGTTCCGCTACGTCACCGTCGTCGCCCACCACGAAGAGCACCTGCCGGCCGGGGTGATACACGATCCCAGACGGCTCGTTGAAGGCTGACGTGTCGAACGTCGAGGTCACTTCGAACACAGCGTCACTTTCACCTCCAGAATCGCAGCCGGCGAGGATGAGCAGGGCTAGAGCGGCAAGTCGATGCATGCGGGTAGTGTGGTTCGTGGTCTGTAGGACCGTAGTGCGTGATTCTAGGGGTCTACGGCTGTAGCTCAGGCCCGGATGTGCCGGCCGAACGATCACGTGTGCATTCGCGGCATCACAAAACTACACACCACGTACCACATACCACGAACAACTCGAATCGATGAGAACATCGTCACGCCGTAGCTCTTCCGTGTTACCATGACCGAGAGCATCCAGCTTACTCCAGACGTGCGGATCGTCAACATCGCTGCGGCAGAGAGTGGGAAGCTCCCGAGCCAGTTCAAATCGGCACCGTCCGAGCCGTCCGACCTCAGCACGGGTATGGCGGCCCACGGACAGGCCCAGCTTGCCAACGACTTGTGGGCGGCCGGCCTCGCACGGCAAGATGTTTCGGTGTGGGGCTACGGTCCAGGCTCGGTGGACACCGGCATCCGAAGAGAGCTGCCGGCGCTCGTACGCCGTCTCATGCACCCGCTGTTCTGGGCCGAGACCCGCCGGCCCGAGGATGCCGCTGCCGACATCGTCCGGCTCTTACTCGACCGCTCGCTCGAAGCGTCAGGATTCGCCAGCCGAACCGGTCCTTTCGAGCATGCCTCCTTCATCCAAGATGAGGCAAACCAAGAGGCCATACGCCGGCTCGCAGATACGCTTCTCGCCCGGGCACGCGCATCACAAACAGAGTAGCGTGGGGCCTTCCGTACATTCGCGACATCCCTGAACTCAGCCTCCTAAGTCGAATGAGGCGTCTGCCTGATGGTCTTTTCCCTAAGCCATGACAGACCGTCTGAGGTAATGCCAAACCCCAGTAGAGACGCACTCGAAAGGGGACCAGTGAATATCACGCCGAGTAGCAGTTGCCCATCCTGGCTGTAACACAGGGCCTCTATCCCTGTCATCGAAATGAGCAAGACGCCATTGACCAGCACAAACTCTGCTGAGCAAAAGCCCAGAAAAATCCAGCGGCGATAAGGATGTCTACGCTGGGTTCGGAATACAAAGATGTAGTAGGCTACTGCGAGAGCAGATGCAATCAGCACGAGTGCTTGCCACAGCCAATCCATTGCGTCTGTGCATGACCCGACGCTCTTTTCAAGCTGAGAGTGGATGCCAAAGATGGGGAAGAGCGTCCAGGCTGAGAAAATGGGGAAAAGGCTGACCAGCGCCGCGAGCAAGCCCTCATACGTGTATGGATATTTTTGCTTGATTACGGCGATCATTGAGCGACGGTGATCTGGATCCGTATGACTACCTGCCACGAAATCACGCAAACACGAAATCGACCTTGCGTTGAACCGGGTCGGCATCGGCGACGGTGATGCGGACGGGGTCTCCGATGCGGATGATACGGCCGCTCCGGGTGCCGATGAGGGCATAGGCACTCTCGTCGTATTCGAAGTATTCGTCCATCGTGCGGACGTGCACGAGGCCCTCGACCATCATCTCGTCGAGTTCTACGAACACGCCAAACCGGGCGACGCCGCTCACGACGCCCTCAAACGTCTCACCGATGTGGTCCGTGATGTACTCGACGAGTTTCAGCTTGACGGATTCCCGCTCGGCCTGCTCAGCGGCCCGTTCCTGTTCCGAGCAGTGCCGGCAGGCCATCTCGATGTCCTCGCGGTAGGGCGGTTTGCCGGCAGCGTAGCCTTTGAGCAGGCGGTGGACGATCAGGTCAGGATATCGCCGAATCGGGCTCGTAAAGTGGCTGTAATAGTCGAAGTTGAGCCCGAAGTGGCCGATGTTATTCGTCGTGTAAATCGCTTTGGCCATCGCGCGGAGGGCGGCTTCCTGGATCACCGGAGCCTCGTGCGTGCCCTTGACGTGCTGCAGCAACGCGTTCAGGTCTGCCGGCTCGACCATCCCGCCCGTGTGCGGCAAGACGTAGCCGAAGGCCTTCACGTATTCGGCGAGCTGCTCGATCTTAGCGGTGTCTGGCCGGGCATGGACGCGGTAGACGAGCGGAAGCGTCTTGCGCCGGCGCTTGCCGATGTGTTTCGCAGCCGTCTGGTTCGCGAGCAGCATGAACTCCTCGATGAGCCGGTTGGCCAGTTTGCGCTCTTTCTTGACAACGCCCGTCGGATGCCCTTTCTCGTCTAGCTCGACGCGCATTTCGGGCCGGTCGAAGTCGATGGAGCCGTTCTTGAACCGCCGCTTCGTGAGCGTCGTCGCGAGTTTGTTGGCCAGCCGCACATCGTCACCCAATTCGTGGGCGCCGCCGTCGATCAGCGCCTGGGCCTCGTCGTAGGTGAAGCGCTGGTGGGAGTGGATGACGGTTTCCTCGATGCGGTAGCTTTTCAGCGATCCCCGCATTGAGAGCTCCATGATGACGGAATACGTCAGCTTGTCCTCGTTCGGGCGGAGCGAACAGACGCCGTTCGAGAGCTTTTCCGGCAGCATCGGAATGACGCGGTCGACGAGATAGGTGCTCGTGGCACGCTGGTAGGCCTCATGGTCGAGGGCCGTGCCGGGCCGGACGTAGTGACTGACATCGGCGATGTGGACCCCGACCTCGACGTTGCCATTGTCGAGCCGGCGGACGTGGATCGCGTCGTCGAAGTCCTTGGCATCTACGGGATCAATCGTGAACGTGCGTTCCTCGCGCAGATCGAGCCGGCGCTTGATTTCCTTGGCTGGAATCTGAGTCGAGATCGACTCGGCGGCTTCGATGACATCGGGCGGAAAGCCGGAGCGCACATCGAAACTCATCGCCAGGGCGAGCACGGCTACGTCCGGGTCGCTCGCGAGGCCCAGGACCTCGAGTACCCGGCCCTCGGGGAGCGATTTCGGATCGTCGAAGCTGTCGATGGAGACGACGACCTTGTCGCCCGTCTTCGCTCCGTTGAAGTCGTCCTGCGCGACAAATACGTCACGCGTAAAGCGCTGATCGTCCGACTCGACGAACCCTCGCCGGCCTTTCTGCCGGAACGTCCCGACGGTTTGTGTCCGCTTGCGCTCCAGCACCTCGACGACCTCGGCTTCCCGCCGGTTGTCGCCGCGGGATTTGGCATGGACGGCCACGCGGACGGTATCACCGTCGAGTGCGGCGCCCATGCTGCGTGCGCCGACGTAAAGGTCGTCTTCCTGGTCCTCGACCGAGACAAAGCCGAAGCCTTTAGGGTTGACCGACAGCGTGCCTTCGGCCATCATCGGCCGGCGCTGCGAGCGGAATTGGTACTGGCCTCGGCTCTGCGTGACGATGCCCTGTTCGGCCATTTCGTGGAGGACATCGCGGAAGACGCGGAACGTCTTGGTGTCTTGGTACCCGAGCCGGCGGGCGATCATTTTGGGGCGGTATTTCTTGGTGCCATTGTTTTTGAAGAGCCGTAGCACATCGGCCCAAATTTGTTTACGAGTAACGGGCATGTAGGAATTGAATCGTGGGGGGAAAGAAGGCCTCAGTTGGGGCGTGGAAACGTGGTGCGTGGGTGTGTAGAAACGTGGGACGTGGATGAGTGCGACGTGCCACCCGTTCGCTCAAAGGCTCCGGGGGTGAACCGAGGGCAGAAGCGAAGACGCTCCAAAGATCCGAGCGCAGCCCAAAATCATGCATCCAAGATAGCTTCCTTGACCAGAGGTGCGCCTACGTGGGAGTTGCCTTGCACCAGCAGATACAACGAGCGCGCTGGCGGATCGTTTCCGAAGCCGTTCGTCTGGCAGGAGAGACCGTTGGGTAGGATGGGGATAGCCAGAGGGTCAGACAGGCCGGTACAACGCGTGACGAGCCAAAGAAGACCGCTATGTTGCCTCTGGGCCGCTCGTCAGAATCCTCCACCACATTCACCTCGACGGCTATGCACATTCTCGTACTCGTGGGCGCCGGCATCCTGACGTTTCTCGGCGTCATGCACGGGCTGCTCACCCTTCGCTCTACGCCCACAGGCGGCCCCATGATGCCCACCGACTCCTCCGTTCAGGAAGCGATGTCCATCGAGGGCGGGCTTGGGCTCGCTCCTGAGATCCGGACGACGCTCTGGAAGGCTTGGATCGGATTCAATTTGTCGCATGCGCTAGGGGTGGTCGTGGTCGGCGTCGTGATCGGGTGGCCGGTGATTCGGGGGATGGCCGTGCCGGCAGACGAGATGATGTGGGTGGCCGCTGCGCTCGTGTTGCCGTGGGTGTACCTCGGGATTTCCAGCCGCTACTGGTTCCGACAACCGACTACAGCCATCGGGCTAGCCGGCGCGCTCATCACGGGCGGAATCGTGGGGCACTGGATGCTTGGGTGAGATGCTCCTTGAAGGAGATAAATAGACCAGCCCAACAAACCGATGACCATGCCAAACCCACACACGGTGTACCCGCTGTTGACCTGGCGGTACGCCTTGGCCTTGATCACGCTAACCTTTTTCCTGCACGAGGCGCATGAACTAGTGCACATTTTCGCCGGCTGGTCGGTATGCGGCGCGTTCGGGCCGCGCGATTTCAACGTGTGGAGCCTCGCGGAGGGATGCCGCGTGATCTGGCCGACGCTCATCGGGCCGGCGTTCAGTTTTGCCCTGATGTGGTTGGGCGCTTACTGGCTGTACGTTGAGACCGAGTGGAAACGCTACCTGGGGTTTGCGCTCGTCTTCACGCCCTTGCCGTTCGCTCGGATTCTCACGGCAGCAGGCGGTGGCGGCGATGAAGTGTGGGCCCTCCGGCGGATCTTGAAAGATCAGGTGGCGAATAGCGGGACGGTGGCTGAATGGACCGGCCTCGCGCTGGTACTCCTGCTGAGCATCCCTCCGCTCATCGTGGCGTACCGCGCCATTGGCCGTCGCCGGCGGTGGGCGTGGTTTCTGGGCTTCCTGCTGATCCCGGTAGCCATCGACCTAGCCGTCGTTCTCGGCGCGCTCAACAGCATCCTAGCCGCCGGCGTGCTCGCCGAGCCCTGGATCTGGGGTACGCCGCGGATCATCACGATCTACACCGTGATTCTGCTCGTCGTGCTCGCCTTTTTCGGCCGCCACCTCGTCACCGACAAGCTGACGGCAGAGCAGATTTCAAAGATGACCTAGCACGAGCCGAGTCGAATCAAACCCCATCCAACCACTTACCGCCCAACCAACTCAGTCCTCAAAGACTGAGTCAAAGCCACGCTTGTTGAGGTCCCAGTACAGGAACGCGCCGGCACCGCCTGCGATCAGCAGACACGTGAGGCCGGCACCGGTATCGCCGAAGAGTAGGTTGCCGAGACCGAAGAGGGTGAAGTAGACCAGGAGGCAGCCGGCGAGCCAGTCGAGCACCAACGCGCCGAGGTTGGCGTCGGGCTTGACGTTCGGGTGGCGTTCGGCCAGCGGTGCCCAGCCGGGGCCACCGGGGCGGACACGCTCGTAGAAGGCATCCAAGACGCGCGCGCTCGTGGGCCGGGTCATGAACGTGACGGCAAGCCAGGCGACGGTCGTGATGGCGACGACGGCGAACAGGTTTTCCGGGAATTGCCCGAGCAACTCGTACAGCCATGAGCCTTCTCCGGCAATGCCGGCGGCGATGGCAAGCACGATGGGGACGAGCGTCGCCGTGAGTTCACTCCACGCGTTGACGCGCCACCAGTACCAGCGCAGAATCAGCACGAGCCCGAGGCCGGCGGACGCGGTCAGCACGAGCCCCCACGCGCCGGCGATGCTGTTGAGTTGCGTGGTGACGAAGAACGACACGATGGCAAGCAGGAACGTTGTGATGCGGGCGACGCGGACGTAGTCGCGCTCCGAGCCGTCCGACTTGATGAAGCGGCGGTAGAAGTCGTTGACCACGTACGAGGTGCCCCAGTTGAGTTGCGTCGACACCGTGCTCATGAACGCTGCGAGGAACGCCGCAGCCAGCAGGCCAAGGACGCCAGACGGTAGCACGTCGCGCATGACCATGACAAAGCCTTCGCGGGATTCTTCGAGATCCGGGTAGAGCACCATCGCGCAGAGGGCCACGAGGATCCACGGCCAAGGCCGGACGCAGTAGTGGGCAATCGTGAACCAGAGCGTGGCGAGCAGCGAGTTCTTCTCGTCCTTTGCGCTCATCATCCGCTGGGCAACGTAGCCGCCCCCGCCCGGCTCTGAGCCGGGGTACCAACTTGCCCACCACTGCACGCCGATGAACGCCACGAACGCCGCGACGCTCAGCGTCAGCACCGCCGCGCCTTCCACGGCGTCGCCGATGGTGGGGACGAACTGGAAGGTCTCCGCCGGCAGCCGGTCGAGCAGCCCCGAAATGCCACCTACCTCCGGCACGTCGAGCGCGTAAACGGCCAGTGCAATCGAGCCGACCATTGCAATGACAAACTGAAACACGTCGGTCACGGCCACGCCCCAGAGCCCGGAGAGCAAGCTGTAGACCGCCACGACGAGCATCAGGATGCCGACGACGGCCAGGTGACTGCTCACTTCGAGGCCGAGCAGGCTGAGCGTGCTGGCACCAAACACCGTGAGGTCGGGCAGGAGCACCTTGAGCACCGTCTCCATCGCCAGCGACACCCAGCCGAGGATGATGCAGTTCATCAGGATGCCGAAGTAGAGTGCCTTGATGCCCCGGAGCCAAGCCGCTGCCGCGCCGTCGTAGCGCAACTCGACGAACTCGACATCGGTCAGTACGCCGCTACGCCGCCAGAGCCGAGCGAAGAAAAAGACTGTCAGCATGGCCCCGAGCGCGGCGTTCCACCACAGCCAGTTGCCGGCGATCCCGTTCGCGTTGACCAGCTCCGTGACCGCCAACGGGGTGTCGGCCGCGAACGTGGTCGCCACCATGCTCGTGCCGGCGAGCCACCAGGGCATCGAGCGGCCGGAGAGGAAAAACTCCGACGTGCTTTTCGAGGCTCGCCGGTAGTAGAACACCGCGATCCCAAACGAGATCACGAAATAGAGCGCGATAAACGCCCAGTCGAGAGGGGAAAGGACCATGTTGAGTGGAGGCGTGGGCGGGGTGTCGGGTGGAGGTGTGGATGGGTGGTGGGGAATGTACGTTTTCGCGTGGTTTGTGGATGGGTTGTCTGT
>JBCDHV010000138.1:0-8639 GCA_038749615.1 Bacteroidota bacterium | reverse complement strand
ACATGAGGCAATTTTGGGGTCAAACCCTGGACGCAACTGCGGTTCGCATCCAGGTGATCGTGCATTTCTTTCTAATCATCGGAGTCCCGGTCTGGGGCATACTCTACGAGTATACCGACCCAGCCGCCTACGACCCCGTGTGGATGCGCGCTGCGTTGGTGATGATGAGCGCCATCTTCATCGCCTGGAGCATGCTCGGCAAGCCGGCGACGCGGACGCTGATGTACGTGTCTGCCTTCATGGCACCGGTGTTGAGTGCATGGATCTGCTGGCTCGCGTACAAGAACAACTTCGATCCGGAGTACGCCGTTGGGCTGATATTTACATACGCGGTTCAGGTGTTTGCCTTAGCTCTGAATACCCAAATTGGCGGGCGCGTTCTGACTGCCGCCACCGTCTTTGGCATGGGGGCATTGACGCTGTCCCTATGGGCGACGGAGAGTGTTCAAGTCAACCCCTGGATCGTGTTAGTGGCCACCGGGGCGCTCTTTGGCAACGTGGGGTTCTTCTACCACCTCAGTAACGCTCACAAACAAGCTGCGGAGGCACAGGACTCAGCGTACCGGACCGTGGTGGATACGGTGTCGGAGGTGCTGTTCCGGATCGATGTAGACGGGCGCATCACGTTTTTGAACATGGCCTGGGAGCATGTGACCGGGCACGTCCTTGGCGACAGCATCGGCCAACCGATGCGTGCCTTCATTCACGATGATGATCTAGCCGCGTATGGCCCTGAATTGTTCAAGCCGCTTGCCGGCGGGCAGGAGTTTTTGCTTCGTGTCCGTCATGCAGACGGCACGGTGCGTTTTCTCGAAACGTCCGTCGAGGCGACGGTGGACATAGCGAACATGGATGTCATCTTCGAAGATGAATTGCAGATGACTGGCGTCGCCGGCGTCATGCGAGACGTGACCGACGCCGTCGAGGCTCGCGACCGGCTCGAAACGTACTCGCGCGACCTCCACGCGACACGGGAGACGCTCCAACAACAAAACGAAGCCCTCGAACAGACGATCAAAGATCTCAAATCCGCCCGGAACGAGGCGCAGAGTGCAACGGAGGCCAAGTCTGCCTTCTTGGCCTCAATGAGCCATGAAATCCGGACGCCGATGAACGGGGTCATCGGGATGACGAGTCTGCTGCTAGACACCGACCTCGACGACGACCAGCGGGAATTTGTCGAGACGATCCGGAGCAGTGGCGACAATCTCCTGACCATCATCAACGAGATCCTGGACTTCTCCAAGATCGAAGCGGGGCAGCTCGATTTGGAGTCGCATCCCTTCGATGTCAGGCAAACCGTCAGCGAAACGTTTGATCTGCTTGCTGCCTCAGCCGGTGAAAAGGGCCTCGAGTTGACGTACTTCGTAGACGATAGCGTCCCCCGGCTGATCAGGGGCGATGTTACGCGCGTGCGCCAGGTGCTCGTCAACCTGCTTTCGAACGCTGTCAAGTTTACCTCCGATGGGGAAGTGGTGCTTTTGGCCCGCGCCAAGCCGGCAGAGGGCGGTCAGTTGCACCTCTCGTTTGCCGTCCGCGACACCGGCATCGGGATTCCGCCAGAGGGACTCGAGCGGCTGTTTCAGTCGTTCTCGCAAGTGGACGGCTCCACGACGCGGCGCTTTGGAGGAACGGGCCTTGGCTTGGCCATCTCGAAGCGTCTCGCCGAGAACATGGGCGGCAACATCACCGTCGAGAGTACGGAGGGCGAAGGATCGGTCTTCACGTTCACCATCCTTGCCGGCACGGTAGCATCTCAGCCCGAGCGTCCATTCGACCCGGCGCGGCTTGTCGGCTTGTCGGCCATGATTGTGGACGACAACGACACGAACCGCCGCATCCTCGATCTGGTGTGCCGGCGGTGGGGCATGAAGACGTACCTGTGCGCGTCGGGTCAGGAAGCCATCGATGCCGTGGAAGGCGGCGTGTCGCCCGACGTGGTCTTGCTCGACATGCAGATGCCCACCCTCGACGGCCGGGATACGGCCGTGAGCCTCAGGGCCCTCGGTCCGTTCAAGCCATACGCGTGCTTGCTGCTCTCATCGATCAACGAATCGAGCCAAACCCGTGAATTGGTGAGCACGGGGATCGTCGACCAAGCCTTGCGCAAACCGATCAAGCCCGGCGTTCTCGGGCACGAGTTGGTGCAGCGGCTGAGAGACCGTGCCAGCGAGGCTCTGCCGGCTGAGATTCCGTCATCGGCAGAGGAGTCCGCTGAGTCACTGGTGTCCGTAGAGGTTGCTCCTGAACTAGAGGGCGAGACGCGCGAGACGATGTCTACGCCGGCCGTTCCCGACGTAGCGAACGAGCGCTCGGTCAGCAGCGAGGATGGCTTGGTTCCGAGTACGCCTTCCGTGCCGAAGTTCGACCTCGACTTCGACGAGGAGGAACAGATCGACAACGACGCGGCTGAGGCTGCCCCAGCGATAGCGGTAGAGACCACCGGCGAGTCTGACCTGGCCCGGGTACCGTCTGGAGACGGGGCTTCGGAAGAGGCGGCACCTGACGTAGAGGAAGCCGCTTCCGGAGCCGTGGCTCACGTCCGGTTCGACCTGGATTCTGAGGCTTCACAGCCAAGCCCCGAGGCACTGAATACGCTCATGGAGTCCGTTGCCAGTTTTGCCTTCCCGGTTGACGAAGCAGAGCCGGTCGACGAAGCCGAGCCCGTTGACGAAGCAGAGACGGTTCAGGCCGTACAATCCGAGGATCAGTCAGCCCCACAGGTAGCTGAAGAGGAGCCTGTTGCCGAGCTTGAGTCCGCCGCTGTCGAAGCGCCCATACCAGCAAGCGCCAAGTCCCTGGTGTTAGATACGCCGCCCGTCGCGCCTGTCCGCGTTCCGCCAGCGCCGAAGCCAGTGCGTGCGGCGGCACCCACCGTGGTCCCTGCTCTCGGGTCCACGCCCGCCGCCGCGCCGGCAAGCTCGCCTCCGCAGGTGGCTGAACCGCCGGTGCCTCCGCCTCCCGCGGACCCTCCAGCTTCATCAGAGCCCCCAACTCCTTCGAAGCCGGCAACGCCATCAAAGCCTGACGAGCCGGCTGGCCGCAAGCCGAAACTCGGCGAGTCGCACCCCCTTCGGATCTTGGTCGTGGAAGACAATCTGGTCAACCAGAAGGTGATCCGGCTGCTGCTGAAGCGGTTTGGCTATCAGACCGACGTAGCGGCAAACGGTCTCGAATCCATCGACGCCTTGCGCCGGCAGAACTACGACCTCGTGCTGATGGACATGCAGATGCCGGAACTCGACGGGCTTGGCGCGGCACGGCGTATCAACCAAATCTGGACGACGGAGCAGCGCCCCCGCATCGTCGCGATGACGGCGAACGCCATGCAAGGAGACCGGGAGCGTTGCCTGGAAGCCGGCATGGACGAGTACATCACGAAGCCGGTCCAGCTTCACGTGCTCGAAGCCGTCCTCCGCGAGACGCAGCCCAACGAAGGCCAGACCGTTTGATCCTTGGCCGGAGCACGAAACACAAGGCAAGGTGTGCGTTAGAGCAGAACTTCTCCCGTTCTCGCTTCTCAACCCCTGACCTCCGTGACTCCACTTTCCGACGAGCAGATCACCGACGCGCTCACTGAATTACCCGGCTGGGCGTACGAAAACGACAGCATCGTCAAGACCTACACGTTCGGCGACTTCCGGGAAGCCGTCAGCTTCATCGTGCGTTTGGCCTTTCATGCGGAGGATCAGGACCATCATCCCGCATTGAACAATGTCTACAACCGCGTCGACGTGACGCTGAATACGCACGACGCCGGCGACGTGGTGACACAGAAAGATATTGATCTGGCGAAGACGATCGAGTCGTTTGCTTGGGTGTAGCTCCACCACGTGCTTGTAGCCATGAATCGACTGATCGAAAAGTACCTTCCCGAGTCGCCAAAGATTGGGCTCTACATTGCCCCTCGGATTCCAGAGGGGAAGCTGCGAAACGCCATCGGAGACTTCGGGAAGGGGGTAGACGCATCCAAGGTCCGCGCGCTGTACGACGCGACGCTGATGGGCTCGGCCAAAGATGGCATTCTGTTCTTGGACGACCGCGCCGTGTACCAGAACAACAACCTGGAGCCGGCTCAAACGCTGTTCTACGACGATGTGATCAACGTCGATTTGAAGAAGCGTTTTCTCGGCGGGAAGGAGGTGCGGCTGGATGTCAACCGCGCCAACGCTACGGTCACCCACACGCTGGACTTTTCAGGGCAGCCAGACGCGGCGGAATACGTCGCCCGGTTGTTTCACGAACTCGTCGTACACGGAGCCAACCGAAGCCGGGCGGAGCGAACAGGAGGAGGCACAGACTGGCCCGAAGTACAACGAAGGCTCCGAGCTATGCTGGAAGAGGGCATCCTCAGCGAGTCCGATTACCGGGCTCTTTGGCAAGCCGCACGGCAGGAGGGTAGCTGACCCACTCGCGCAGGGCTAGGCAGCTCGCGTTGCGTGGTGCGCGGTGGCGCTCGGGGTGTAGACCCGTTCGGGGGAGCGTCCAGGGCTGCATTCGCTAGTGTGACCCGGTGGCCCTCAGGGTGAAGACCCACTCGCGATTGGCTTCTGAGACTGCTTCGCAGAGAGATTCACCAGCGCTCGGGGTGTAGACTCGTTCGGGGGCCGCGTTCAGGGCCGCATGCGCGGACTAAGCTTAGTGGCCCTCAGGGTGAAGATCTACTCGTGCAGGATTTGACAGCTCGCGGTGCGTACTGCGTCGTAGCGCTGGGGGTGAAGACTGACCTTGTTTACAGCTTTGACATACAGGTCCCCTCTTCACCGCGCAGCGGTCATCACCCTGAGCGCCGATGATCTTTCACGCGAAGGCGGTCTACCTGTCTCCTCTCGAACGGGTCATCACCCTGAGCGCCACAGACTCTCCACACGAAGTGGTTCCCAGCCTCCACCGCGAGGGTCATCCCCCGGGACTTACCGCCAGTGCTTTGAGCAAATCCTGCCGGGCGAACGGCTTCGAAATGTAGCCGGCAAACCCAAGCGACATCAACCGGTCGGGGTCGCCGTACGAGGCGTAGCCGCTCATGGCAATGACGGGAAGCGACTCGTAGGCGTCGATGGTGCGGATGGATTCCAGAAGATGGATGCCCGTGGGCATGGCATGACCGAAGTGGAGGTCGGTCAGGACGAGGTCGTGGTGAACGTACCGAAGAATGTCCAGGGCGGTCTTCGGCTCCGTCGCAGTAGTCACCGAGAAGTGCTTCTGGAGGATGCTGCGAACGAGAAACAACGTGTTGGCGTCGTCCTCGACAACGAGAATACGTCTGTGCCGTGGGATGGGCATAGAGAAGCTGGTCGCTGAGACTCTTTGCTTGCAGGGGGAGCGACAGCCGTCGAAAGCCGAGAGGGGCTGCTCAAGTCCGCGTCTCCGAAAGCATGGCGGCAGTTTTGTCGTGTGCCGCTTGGCGGTGCTGAACAGACTTTGGGGAGAGAATTAGTAGAGGTTACGCAAAAGCCGGCTTTATCGTCAAGTAGGATTAGCACGGATAGGGCGTGAAGCGTCTGGGCATAGGAGGCGAGTGATGCAAGATCCGGACTAGTCATATCCACAAGGGTCAGACATGGCCGTGGGATTGTACAACGTCGCTCTTTTTTGAGAGGTCAAGCCGGTGAGCAAACAGACTGCATTCGAATTTGCCAACGGCCTCGTGCTTGCTGGCCTCAATATCCTCTTCCCTACACTCTGCTTTGGGTGCGAGCGGGCCGTGCAGCCTAGCGATATCTTATGTGCTTCCTGTCTTCACCGCCTTCCCGCTGCGGATCGAGAGGGGCTGGAAAAGCAGTGGCATACGCACGCCGAGACCTGCAAGGCCCGCGTAACGGCATGCTGGGCGTACGATGCGGACGGTACGGTTCAGGCTATCCAGCACGCCTTGAAGTATGGCGGCCAGCCCTGGATCGGGCCGAAGGTTGGCCGGCTCATGGGCCGCGTGGTACGTGCAGAGAATGTGGATGTCATCGTCCCCGTTCCTCTCGCCAGATTGCGCTTTCTTGAGCGGGGGTACAATCAGAGCGAACGGCTTGCCGCCGGCCTATCAGACGGGCTGAACCGTCCGGTTTTGCCTGGCGGTTTGCGGCGTACGCGCCACACGCGTGGGCAAGCCTCACTGGACCGCACGCGCCGGCAGACTAACGTCCGCGGTGCGTTCGAGGCTGATCCAGAGGTTGCCGGCCAACGGATCTTGCTCGTCGACGATGTCGTGACGACCGGCGCGACCCTGCTCGCCGCCGCCCAGGCACTGCTCGAAGCGGGCGCGGCTGACGTGTTGGCTCTTGCGATGGCGTATGCTCCGTGAGGGGAGACCCGTTCGCGCAGGGCGTTGCCGGCTGCATACGCACAGGGCGTTTGTGGCGCTTGGGGTGAAGACCCGCTCGCGATGGCCGTCGCCGGCTGCATACGCACAGGGCGTTTGTGGCGCTCGGGGTGAAGACCCGTTCGCGGTGGACGCTGCGAATCACTTCGTGTGGAGAGTCTGTGGCGCTCAGGGTGAAGACCCATTCGGGATCAGCTTGTCAGCCCGCATCCGCGTGAAATGCCCGCGGCCCTCAGGGTGGAGACCGCTGCACGGTGAAGGGAGTACCTGTATGTCAAAGCTGTCTACAAGGTCAGTCTTCACCCCGAGCGCCAGTACTTGGCTCTGCGTAGCAGCCTATGAGCCCTCCCGCGAGCGGGTCTTCACCCCGAGCGCTACGGCGCACTACGCAACGCGAGCTGCCAAGCCCTGCGCGAGTGGGTCTTCACCCTGAGGGCCACCGAGCTTAGTCCGTGCATGCGGCCCTGAACGCGGCTCCCGCGAGTGGGTCTTCACCCCGAGCGCTACGACGCACTACGCAACGCGAGCTGTCAAGCCCTGCGCGAGTGGGTCTTCACCCTGAGGGCCACCAAGCTTAGTCCGCGTATGCGGCCCTGAACGCTTTCCCGCGAATGGGTCTTCACCCCGAGCGCTACGACGCACTACGCAACGCGAGCTGTCAAGCCCTGCGCGAGCGGGTCTTCACCCTGAGGGCCACCAAGCTTAGTCCGTGAATGCGGCCCTGAACGCTTTCCCCGAACGGGTCTTCACCCTGAGGGCCACCAAGGTTACCCGCAAAAGCGGCCCAAAACGCCATCCCCGAACGGGTCAACACCTACACGATCCGGGCGAACTTCCGCTTCCCGACCTTTAGTACGAACGGCAGCTCCTGGCTCAAGTCGATGACACGCCGGGGGTCTTTTACCTGCTTGCCGTCGATGGAGACGCCGCCTTGTTGGACGAGCCGGCGGGCCTCGCCGTTGGAGCTTGCGAAGCCGGCTTGACGGATGAGGTTCAACAAGCCGACTGCGGTCCCTTCATCCGGGGTAGGAGAGACCTCCGGCATGTCGTCGGGGACTTCCTTGCGGATGACTGTCTTCTCGAAGTGCGCCCGCGCCGCGTGGGCGGCTTCTTCGCCGTGGTAGAGGCGGGTGATCGTCCACGCGAGTTTGTGCTTTGCGTCTCGTGGGTTGCTCGCGGCGAACGTCTTCATCTCCGGCAAGTCGGCCGTTGGGACGTCCGTGGCGAGTTCAAAGTAGCGGTAGATCAACTCGTCTGGGATCGAGAGCGACTTCCCGTACATCTCATTCGCCGGCTCCGTGATGCCGATGTAGTTGTCGAGCGACTTTGACATCTTGTTCACGCCATCGGTGCCCTCCAGAATCGGCATCGTCAGGCAGACCTGGGGCTCTTGGCCGTTGGCGCTTTGCACGTGCCGGCCCACGAGCAGGTTGAAGCGCTGATCGGTTCCGCCCAGTTCGATGTCGGACTGAATGTCCACGCTGTCCTGCGCCTGCGCGAGAGGGTAAAGGAACTCGTGAATCGAGATCGGCTCACCAGACGAGTAGCGCTTCTTGAAATCGTCGCGCTCAAGCATTTGCGCCACCGTGTACGAGCCGGCTAGCCGAATCACATCGGCGAAGGATTTCCCGCCGAGCCATTCCGAGTTGTAGCGGATTTCGAGTTTCTCCGGATCGGGGTCGAGGATTTTTGTGGCTTGCTCGAAGTAGGACCGGCCGTTCCGGCGCGTCTCTTCGTGCGTGAGGGCCGGACGGGTCTTCGACTTTCCGCTCGGGTCGCCGATCATGCCGGTGAAATCACCGATGATCAGCACGGCCTTGTGCCCGAGATCCTGAAACTGCCGCAGCTTCCGCAGCACGACCGCGTGGCCCAGGTGCAAATCAGGCCGGCTGGGATCGCACCCCAGTTTCACGCGCAGCGGCGTCTGGGTCTCGATGGACTTTTTCAGCTTCTCCACCAGCGCATCGGCCGGCAAAATCTCCTCCGCCCCCCGGCGGATCTGGGCCAACTGCTCGTCTAGGGTCTTCACGTGGTTCGTGGGTGTGTGGGTTGTAGGTGTGTGTTCGTGAATCTGTAGGTGAGGTTTGGAGAGCCAGCAAGCAGAAGGATAGCAGATACACGCCTCAACCCGTCCACCTGACCACCCCTCCACTCATCCACCTTTCATCACCCTATCGAGCCGGCGCTTCGACTCGCGGTCGGCGATGGTGTCGCGTTTGTCGTAGAGCTTCTTCCCTCGGGCCGTCCCGATCTCGATTTTGGCGTAGCCGTTCTTAAAGTAGAGGCTCAGGGGAACGACCGTATAGCCCTTCTGCTCCGTCGCTTT
>JBCDHV010000137.1:0-8665 GCA_038749615.1 Bacteroidota bacterium | reverse complement strand
GTGTGGAGCAGCAGATACGCCCACTTGGCTTGGACGAGATCCCCACCGATAGGCTTTCCCCAGTTGGGGTCCGTGGCCATGAGGTCGAGGTAATCGTCTTGGATCTGGAAGGCACGTCCGAGTTGAGCGCCAGCCGTCGTGGCTGAGTCGATAAAGGCATCTGGCGCAGCGGCCGTCCGCGCGCCGGCCTCCATGGCAAACGCGATGAGTGCTCCGGTTTTGCCCGCGATCATGTCGAGGTATTCCGGCTTCGTCACTTCGGTCCGTGACTCGAAGGCTTCATCCAGCGCCTGCCCCTCGCACAGCCGAGCGACCATCCGGTGAAACGACCGGATCATCGGGCGCAGCTCCGCACGCTCGGCACGGGCGAGCAAATCGTAGCTCAGGCCCATGAGGTAATCCCCGGCCAGCAGCGCCTTGTTTTCGTCGTACTGCCGGTGCACCGCGGCCCGGCCACGCCGGGTTTCGGCGCGGTCCATGATATCGTCATGGACCAGCGTGAACGTGTGGAAGACCTCGACAGCAAGCGCCGCCGGCAACGCATCCTCGGCCTTCCCACCGCACGCCTCACACGTCAGCAAAGCAAGCAAAGGCCGCAACCGTTTCCCCCTTTGCTCGAGCGCGTACCGCACGGGGCCATAGAGTTCAGTCGGCTCGCCGGCGTGCTCCTTGAGCAGGCTAGCAAGACCGTCCTCCACCATCGCGTGCAGGGCGTGCATCCGGGCGGTAGCATCTGCCGAGTTCGTCACGGAAGCGTTTGTGGACATGCGTGCGGGTCAGGCCTTGAGCTGAGCTTGAATGCGAGCCTGGACCTCTTCCATAGCGCCTAGGCCGTCTACCTCGACCAATTGTCCTAGCGAACGGTAGTACGTCTTGACGGGCTCGGTGGAGGTCGCGTAGACGTTGAGCCGTTTGCGGATGGCATCCGGTACGTCGTCCTTCCGCTGGATGATCTGGTCTGCCGGCACGTCAGCTGGAGGCGGATTGAATGTCAGGTGATAAGACTCCCCCGTCACCTTGTTGATGCGCCGCTGCGAAAGCCGCTCGACAATCGCCTCCTCCGGCACTTCGAGGCTGACGACCAAACACTTGTCCCCGCCCTGTCCATCGACGTACTCGGTCAACCACTCGGCCTGCTGCACCGTGCGTGGGTAGCCATCGAGGATAAAGCTGTCCCCGCCGGCTTCATCGAGTCCGTCCTTGCAAATGCCCCAGACCACGCTGTCTGGCACGAGTTTGCCATTCACCACGTACGACTTGGCTTCCAATCCTACGGGCGTGCCGGCCCGCATGGCCGCACGGAACATGTCCCCCGTAGAGAGATGCGTCAACTCGTACGCCTCTTGTAAATATTGAGCTTGAGTCCCCTTTCCCGCGCCGGGCGGGCCAAATAAAATGATGCGCATATGTAGAAATCTAAATGACAGTCTGAGCGATGGGCGTGCGCGGATGGTAGTGGTGGATGGGCAGAGCGGCAAAAGACGCTGTGTGAAAGCGCCTTGCTATCACGCCACCAATTCAAGAGCCGCTTCAGAGGTGTTGTCCCTGACGAGTGTTCCCAAGGCCGGCAGTAGTTCGAGGTTGCGGTGTGCGGCTGACGGCCGGGGAACGGCCCTATGAATATGCCCAACACGCCTCTCTGGATGTGCGAATAATGCTCTAAACGAACGGGACGCCACTCGAGACCATCCAGCGGCTGGCCTCGTCCTTCCCAAACAGGGCATACCGCCCTAGGCCCCTACCCGGTTGGCGAGGGCGTTTTGGACGACGGTCCGGAAAACCTCATGCATGGCAGACCCAAGCACGACGCGGAAAAGGGAGCGTTTGACGGGCACGTGTTGTTCAGCAGCCACTTCGGATTGGATGCGCTTGCGCACACGCCGTGGCAAATCTTCGAGCACGGCTTGGATGGCCTCTTCGAGGTCTTCGCCGGTTTCAGCGCGCGCGGCGGCGGCCATGGCGATCCCTCGGCGGGTCCGTGCAGCAGCGGTGTTCGCCGAGTTGCCTCTGCCTCGCAGCCACAACCCCAGAGCCACGCCGGCAATGCCACACGCGATCAGAGCCGGCGTCGGATTCTGCTTGAGCGAGTGGGCCAGAGGCTTCAGTGGGTTCGATACGTCTTCTTTGAGCTGAGACAACCCGCTGGTTATCGCTTGCTCTTTCTCACGGAGACGGCGTTCCAACTCGGGGCGAGTCAGCTCTGGTTTGGGTGTGGCTTGGATTTCGGACGTGGACATGTGGGATGAGTGAGGTGAAGATGTGCGGCAGATCAACTTTCGGAAGGCTCCTCAGGAACCAGCTCCCCTACCATCGCCCGTTTGAGGCGGGCTTCTCGGTCCATGCGCATTTTGAACCGAATCGCGATGATCAACGCCGGCACGCCGTAGAGCAGAGCGACAATCAAGTAGGCAAATCCCGGATGCACGAGCTCGGTCAGCCCGTTGGCCAACGCATGGGAGGCAAAAATCAAAAAGAACAGCCCCAGAATGGCGACCAGCACCAACGGGACGACCTTCTGCTTGACCTGGGTACTGACTTGTGCCTGGACCTCGTTTACGCGCTGGGAAACGGCATCTTTGACTTCAACTTTGAGCAGCTCGGCCCGCAATTCAGTCCATTCCTTGACATCGGTGAACAGGCTCTGTGCTTGAGACGAGATCCGGCCGGCTCGGCTTGGGCTGGCCGGCGGCAACGGCGACGCGACAATCTTGCGCGGGCGCGGGATATCGGAAGTGGGAGGCGAGGTGCCTGGGGAAGCCTGGGTTGAAAAGCCTCCTTCGGCCGAGCTAGGGTGCGCTGAACCATTGGTGGTCAGCCCGTCGCTTGGCTGCGGAGTTGCGTCGGACATGGTGGTGTCTGGTTGGGCGAGAGGTGATGTCCAGAAACCAAACTGGGCCAGAACTGTTTCGCCCGCCGAACACACCGAACCACTATGCCGATTATCGACGCTGAACCCACGCCCAATCCGAACAGCCTGAAATTCACGACCGACGGTCCGCCGTTCGTCGAGTCCGGCTTGTTTGCCTTTCGCTCTGCCCAGGAGGCCGTTGAGCATCCCCTTGGGTCGAGATTGTTTGCTGTCGACGGAGTAGCCGACGTGCTGATTATGCCGGCCTTCCTGACCGTGACCAAGCGGCCCGATGCAGCTTGGCCGATCGTCGAAGATCGCGTCCGGCAGGTGCTGCAATTGTGGCTGTCTCGGAGTGCCGACTAGCGGCCTAGATCAGCGACAGGAGATTCAGCGGCTGAGGGTCCGCACGAAGCCCATCACGTCACGTCCGTCGGCATTCCAGTCTAGCCGGGGGCGTTGTGCATCGCCGAGCTCCACATGCTCCACCTCTGCGCCGGCCAGAAGCTTCTGAACAGCCGGCCGCGCGGCGATAAGCTGCAATCGATCTTCGTTCGACACGAGCCATGCGTTAACGGCGTCGAGGGTCTCGTATTCGGCCCAGCGGATGTGGCCCGGCTGTTGCGGCTCTGGCTCTCCTTTGCTCAACAGGAAGCCCTCCCCGAACGCATGAGAGGTATTCGTGGCCTTGAGAAAGGCCCGAGGCATCCGCAACGAGGGATTGGTGTTGGCATGCGCGGGAAAGACCTCTCGCAGCTGAGCCATCGGGTCGAGGTAGGGATCAGGTGAAAGCCCGGCCGGCGCCCAGATGATCGCGACATTCCGGCAGCCGAAGCCTTCGTGGAGAAGGGCATCTTCAGCCAAGCCTCCGCGCCCTTCGAGCGACTCTTTTCCGTCGATCACGGCCACGGCAAAGCGGTTGCCTCGGAGCAGAAGCCGGTGGGTAGGGAGCCCTAGGCCGGCTACACGGTCCCGAATGTGGTCCAGCGTTTCGTCCGTGCCTGTGGCAATCAACGCCTCGGACGCCTCGAACACGTCGTCAATGGAACCGAACGACGCGGAGAGATCCGTCTCTGCCTGAACCTCGCGGACGAAGGCCGGCAGCAACAGCGGCGACTTCGAGGACACGTGCCCGAGAAACCGATGCCCGCTCAGCGCCACGGCCAGAAAGTCCTGCAGGTCGGCCAGTGGCACATTGCCGGCCCCGATCACACCGACGGTCAGCGGTTCTGCACTCACCTCGGGCGTGCCCGCCCATGCGGTGAGTGCCGGCTCCGTCAGCAGGGCCATTTGCTGGTTGACGGCAAAGGCGACAGCCTCAGACGTAAAGCGGTTGTCGTACGTCAGCGTTTCCGCCGCCGCGCGCTGCCGGGGCGGATGATCGGGATCTTGCCAGCGCTCGGCCACACGGGCCAAGGCTGCAATACGTTCGGATGCGGTCTGTGTGTTCATACACAGGCTCACGCACCAGCCATGAGTTGTTCCTGAACGTTGCGTGGAACTGGCTCGTACGATTCAAACTCTGCGGCGTGCAGACCCCGGCCCTGGGTGAGGGAGCGAAGCGAGGTCGAGTACCGGTGCATCTCTGCTTCGGGCACATGCGCCTGGATTTTCTGGAATCCGCCATCGGCTGTCATGCCGAGAATGCGAGCACGGCGCGTGTTGAGGTCGCCGAGCACGTCGCCCATGTAGGGTTCGGGCATCGTCACCTCGACTGTGTGAATCGGTTCGAGGAGAACGGGCTTGGCTTCCAGGAAGGCTTGTTTGAACGCCATGACGGACGCCGTCTTGAACGCTGCCTCGTTCGAATCGACCGAGTGCATGCCGCCGTCGTAGACCACGACGCGCACGTCCCCAACGGGATAGCCGGCGACGGGCCCCTGACTGAGCGCTTCCATGATGCCTTTCTGAATCGCTCCGAAGAACCGCCGCATGTCGATGACGCCACCGACAATCGCGTCGATGAATTCTACCGTCGAGCCCCAGGGCGTCGTTTCCGAGTGCGTTTGACGGACTTTGATGTCAGACGGCGGGGCGTACTCCCCCTTCATCGGCTCAACGTACAGCGTGATATCAGCGAACTGACCCGATCCGCCCGTCTGCTTCTTGTGCCGGTACGACGCATCGCCGCGCCGCGTGACGGTCTCGCGGTAGTGGATCTTCGGTGCGCTGTACTCGACCTCGACTCCGAACCGCTTGCTCAACAGGTAGGAGACGATTTTCAAGTGCAACTCGCCTTGGCCCCCGACGGTGATCTGGTTCAAGCTTCCGTCGTGTTCGATCACGATACTCGGGTCTTCCTCGTGAATCTGATTCAGACCCGACCCGACTTTGTCCTCTTCACCGGCCTTGGCCGCTGAAATCGCCATGCGGTAGCGCGGAGCCATGAAGTCGATGTCGCCCACCACCACGTCGCTTCCTTTGAGATGCAACGTGTTGTTCGTGTGGGCGCTTTTCAGCTTGACGGCTGCTACGAGGTCGCCGGCCTGCACGGAGTCGACGCTCTCGCGGCTTTGGCCGCTGATGGCGTAGAGCTGGCTGACTCGTGTGGTCTCACCGGTTTGCGCGTTCACCAGGTCGAGCCCGCTCTTCAGCGTTCCATCGTAGACTTTCAGGAACGAGTACTCCCCCACGTGCTGCTCGGCCATCGTCCGGTAGACGAACGCCACCGGGTCGGCTGAGGCATCGAACGTCACGGCGCCCGAGTCCATTGGCGGAGGAACGATCTCGTTGGGGGCCGGCAGCACGTTCGCGATGAAGTCCATCACCCGGCTCACCCCGATGTTCTCCGTCGCGCTGGACACGAACACAGGAAACAGCTGTTGCTTGGTCATCGACGCGTGAAGACCCTTCCGCATCTGCTCCTCCGTGAGCTCCCCCTGCTCGAAGTAGAGCTCCATCAAGTCCTCGTCGTTCTCCGCGATGTTTTCCACCAGTTCGTTGTGGAGTTGCTCGGCGCGCTCCTTGAACGCCGCATCGATCTCGCCAACCACCGGCTTCTCGCCCTCTGGGAAGCGAATCTGCTTCATGATCAGCACGTCGATGATCGACCGGGTCCCTGAGCCTCCGGGAATTTGCACGACGGTCACCCCCCGCCCAAACCGCGTCTGCAACTGCGTGACGACTTCGTCGAAGCTCTCGACGTCGGAACGGTCGAGTTGGTTGACGAGAAACATCGATGGGGCGTGGGCCGCCGTCGTGTACCGCCAGGCGAGGTCCGTTCCAAGTTGTACCCCATCGCCGGCATTGATGACGAACACCGCCGAATCAGCCGCCCTGAGCGCGGACACCACGTCGCCGGCAAAATCCGGGTATCCTGGCGTGTCGAGCACGTTCAGCTTCCGGCCATTCCATTCGAGACTCAGGAGCGTCGAGAAAATCGACATCTGCCGCTCTTTCTCGCTTGGGTGGTAATCGCTGACGGTGGATCCCGCTTCGATTTGCCCCATGCGGTTGATGGCACCAGCGTTAAACATCATGGCTTCGGCCAGCATAGTCTTGCCGCTACCCTGGTGACCGACGAGAGCGATATTGCGGATAGCCTCGGTGGAATACGTTTTCATGATGTCTGGGGTTAACGCGTGGCAGATACGTGGAAGAAGACGCTGAGGAGCAGGCGAGCGAAGAAAACCGCTTCCAGCCGTGGTGGACCACAACGCAAATGATGTGTCGCAGTAAGGGGCGCGTAAGATAATGGGCGGTGTCACCTTGCTCAACTTGGAACGAGACGTTGTTTCCGTTTTATGATGCGAATCCGCCTCTGCGACAACGAACCTCGCCCTGCATGATCCTCGGAATTGAAACGTCGGCTCAACTGTGCGGCGTTGGGCTCTGCCGGCGCGACGGCACGCTGGTGGCCAGTGCGCAGCTAGACTTACCTCGGTCTCACGCGCGTGCCCTAGCTCCGCTGATTCGCACACTGCTCGACGCCGCGAAGATTGCCCCCACGGACCTGGAGGCGGTCGCTGTTTCCGCCGGGCCAGGGTCCTACACGGGCCTCAGAATCGGAGCAAGCATGGCCAAAGGACTCGCGTTTGCCGCGGATGCCGCCCTGGTCAGCCTTCCCACATTGCATGTGCTAGCCCAGGCCGCCGCCCAGCAGATGACGCATGAATCGACGATCCTCGCCAGTCTGAAGTCGAGACGCCACGAGGTCTACATCGCGCAGTTCCACAGTTCGGGAGACCAGCTCACCCTCGTCCAACCCGATGCAGCGCTTTTGCTCGGCGAGTTTGAAACGTGGCTCGAACACACCGACCACCCCATCGTGCTCGCTGGTGACGCCAACGCCGTGCTCGCCGAACACCTCGCACGGCTGGGCATCGTTGCGAAAGCCTCCTGGGCACCAGGCGATCTGGACTTGCCCCGGCACGTAGCCCAGTTGGGTGCGCAGGCCTTCGAGGCGGGCGACACCGTCGATGTTGGCGTGTTTGAGCCGGCGTACCTGAAGCCAGTCCACGCAGTTCGAGGGCGTTCGGTCTTCGAACGCTTGTAGTCGCCGGCCTCACACCCAACTCACGCGTCCAGTTTGTGACTGAACGGGGATCCGCCTAGTTTGGCGGGCCGCACAGTTTAGCGAGCCCATCGTTTGGCACGCTCCACGGCGCTTCCTTCTCCAACCACTCAGCACGTCCCCTATGTCCTGGTTCAGACGCACGAAAGCCGGCATCCAAACCGACCGAAGCGACCAGAACGCCATCCCTGACGGCTACTGGGTCAAGTGCCCATCGTGCGGGGCCATCTCCAACCGGCGCGAGCTCAGCGAAAACGGGTGGGTCTGCCCCTATTGCGACCACCATTACCCCCTGTTCAGCACCGGATATTTCGACCTGCTCTTCGACAACGCCAACTACGAACTCCTCGACACGGACATCCAAGCGACTGATCCCTTAGAGTTCGTCGACCGCAAACCCTATGGCAAGCGCCTCACTGATGCCGTCTCGAAGACGGGTCTGCAGGATGCAGCTCAAGCAGCCATGGGAGACATCGAAGGCATCCGAACGTCCGTTGCAGCCATGGACTTTCGGTTCATTGGCGGATCGATGAACTCCGTCGTGGGTGAGATCCTGACCCGGGCGATCCGCCGAGGGTACGAGCAGAAGGTCCCGGTGATGATCATCTCGCAGAGCGGTGGGGCACGCATGATGGAGGGTGCATACAGCCTGATGCAAATGGCGAAGACCTCCGCTCATCTGGCGAAACTGAGCGAAGCCGGCCTGCCCTACATCTCTCTGATGACCAACCCGACCACCGGCGGTGTCACGGCGTCTTTTGCGATGCTAGGGGACATCAACCTCGCTGAACCGAAGGCGCTCATCGGGTTCGCCGGCCCGCGGGTCATCCGCGAGACGATCGGGCGGGATCTACCAGAGGGCTTCCAGCGCTCTGAGTTCCTGCTCGAACGCGGCTTCATCGACCGCATCGTGCATCGCCATGAACTCAAGCAGACGGTCGGCACGCTGCTCTCGCTGTTTCAGGAGCCACAGGACGCCTGAGCCGGCGGCTCGCTGAGTAACCACCCGCATGTCACGTCTCGCCGAACCGTTCAACCGCATCTTTGCCGGCATCGAGGACGGACGCGCCTGGTTCGACGTACTCGGAATGGCGTTCTCGGCCATTGGCGTTCCAGGTCCGTTTGACGCTCGAATTTCGACCAGGCTCAAATGGTCGCGCACTGAAGAATTTCTCTCGTTGAGCTACGGAGCGGATGAGATTCTGCGCGCCGAAGGGCGGCGGTCCCTTGACGCCGGGCTTCACCTTCCGAGCCTCCTCGAAGCGTTGCCGGGCAGCGTACACACCCGGCCGTTCGACCCCGAC
>JBCDHV010000136.1:0-8671 GCA_038749615.1 Bacteroidota bacterium | reverse complement strand
TTCCCATACTAGACCGTCGCGAGGTAGCGGTGGACGAAGTGGACGGAAACGCTGCCCTCCCCCACGGCTGAGGCGACGCGCTTCACGGAATCGGACCGAACGTCGCCGGCGGCGAAAATGCCCGGTGTGCTGGTTTCGAGCAAGAACGGCGGGCGCTCGAGCGGCCAATTCACCAGAGAGGTCTCGTCGAGATCAATACCCGTTTTCAGAAACCCTCTCCTGTCGCGTTCCACCACCCCATCGAGCCAATCCGTCCGGGGAGCCGCGCCGATGAACACGAACAAGTACCCGGTGCTTTCCTCGGTAATCTCTTCGGTCTCGTTGTTGCGGACGCGAACGCAGTCGAGATGCCCATCGCCGGCACAACCCACGATCTCAGTTTGTAAGCGCACGTTGATGTTTGGCATCTCCTCGATCCGGTCGACCAGGTACTGGCTCATTTTGGCCCCAAGCGAATTCCCCCGGACCACCATGTGGACGGTCGAGGCATACTTGGCAAAGAAGAGCGCAGCTTGCCCGGCCGAATTGCCGGCTCCTACGATGTACACCTCCTGATCCTGACAGTTGATGGCCTCCGTCATGGCGGCACCGTAGTACACGCCCCGGCCCGCGAATTTTTCAGCTCCGTCGGCCGGCAGCTTGCGCCATGAGACGCCCATCGAAAGCATAAGAGCGTGGCAACTCACCTCGCTTCCGTTGGAGAGATGCAAGGTTTTGTAGGGCCCCGACGTGGTAACTCGCTCGACGCTCAACGGAGACAAGATCTCGACGCCAAACTTCCGGGCCTGTGTGACCGCACGGCGTGCCAGGTCACTGCCGGACAGGCCGGCTGGAAAGCCGAGGTAGTTCTCGATCCGGCTACTCGTGCCGGCTTGCCCACCCGGGGCTTCGCCCTCGATGAGCACCGTGTTGAGCCCTTCCGATGCCGCATATACGGCAGCGGCCAGGCCGGCCGGCCCGCCTCCAACGATGGCAAAGTCGTAGAACGGATTCGCGGCCTGTGTCTGCAGCCCGACTCCTTCGGCTAGCTCCGCCAGCGAAGGCTGTTCCAGCCGCCCGCCTTCGGGCAAGATTACGAACGGCATGCCTGGAGTGCCGGCCTCCTGCGCCAGCACAGCAGCGTCAGGATTCGACTCGATGTCGAGGAACCGATACGGGATCTGATTCCGGGCGAGAAAATCTCGAATCTCGTGCGATTCCTTGGACCAGCGATCTCCCACAACGCGCACACCCGTGAACTCGGGCCGGTATCCGCTCCGCCAATCCTCTAGCAAATCATCGAGGATCGGATAGAGTTTTTCTTCTGGCGGGTCCCAAGGCTTGAGCAGATAATAATCGATCTGCGAACGGTTGATGGCGTTGATGGCGGCGTCCGTATCGGCGTAGGCGGTGAGCAGGACACGCTTGCTCTGCGGAAACAACGAGCGCCCGGTGTCAAGCAGTTCGACGCCATCGACCTGGGGCATGCGCTGATCGGAGAGGATCAACGCCAACGGGTCTTGCTTTTCGGACAGCGTCTTCAGCACCTCGATCCCCTGAGTGCCACTGTTGGCGCGCACGATCCGGTACTCTGCACCATACTGCCGGCGAAGATCGCGGGCGACGGCACGCAGCACTTGGGGGTCATCGTCGACGGTTAGAATTACGGGTTTTTCAGCCATGCGTGAGGAGGCCTGCGTGTTCGCACGAACACCGGTGGTGGAGTGAAGACTGATTCGGGGCTTACTTGACCGGGAGTTGCACCTCGACGGACGTGCGGCCAGGCTCTGAGTCGACGAGGATCTTGCCCTTGTGTTGTCGCACGACGATGCGGTGGGTGACATCCAGGCCGAGCCCAGTCCCCTCTCCCACGCCCTTCGTCGTGAAGAACGGCTCGAACATACGGCGCTGCACATCTTCCGGGATACCCGGGCCGTTGTCGGTGAAGGTGACGCTCACACAGTCGGCCGCCTTGGAATACGACGTCTCGATCCGGATCACACCGCCATCATCCGGCACGGCGTAAATTGCATTGTCGAGAATGTTCGTCCATACCTGGTTCAAGGCCCCACCGTGGGCGTGGATCGCCGGCACCTCGTTGAAGACCTTTTCGAGCCGAATCGCCTTCCGCTTGATCTTGTACTTCAGGATGATGACCGTATCGATGATGCCGCGCTTGACCTGCAAGTCGGTCTTCTCCTTGGCCTGGTCCATGTAGGAGTACGACTTCATCGCCGTTACCAGCTCCGAAATACGTGTGGTGGCATCAGCGAGCTCCTTGCTGAGCATGCGCATCTCTACGTCGCGGGGCACCCAATCGAGAAAACGCTTGACGTAGTCTGGCTTGATCTGAGACGAGATGTCTTGCAGGAGTGCGAGCGGGATGCCGGCACCGGCCAGCGTAGCTGCGCGGTCCCAGGGTTCTTCCACGTCTTGCTCTTCGAGCCAATCCGCCATCTCGTCTTCGAGCTCGCTCAACGCGACGGGGTCGGGTTCCTCGCGGTCGAGATCGGCGAGAATGTCGTAGATCGGCTGAAACGGGTCTTCGTCCGGGACCGTCTCGAACATGGTCTCGATGAGCATGCGCGAGGCCAGTTCGTCAAACTCCTGCAATGTCTCGCACAGCGCAAGCGCCGCACGCTTCGACGCGGAGGCCGGGTTGTTGAGTTCGTGCGCCAAGCCGGCGGACATGGTCCCGAGCGAGACCAAGCGTTCCCGCTGCTCATCGTTGCGGGTCGTCTCCCGGATCCGGTCGGCCATGACGCCGATGAGCACCTTTTCGAGTTCGGGATTCTGCCGGAGCATATCCCGAAACTGATCCCGATGCACGTAGCCGAACCGGCTCGCCCCCATTGCCCGCCCAGTCCCGCCGAACTCCGTCATCCGCGAGTGGGGCAACATCCCGGAAATCTCGCCGGCCTCCACGGCAAACGTCCCTCCCCCGTCGACCCGGATGAACGCCCCGCCTCCGAACACGAAGTACATGTAGAGCGGTTCACTGCCTTGCTCGAAGATGACTTCGCCGTCGGCGAACGTCCGTTCTTCGGTGTGTTCGGCCAACCAGGTCAGCTCAGATTCGGGAAGGTCTGCGAGGGCGCGGATACCGCGCAAATCGTCGAGCGTAATCATGCGGCGAGGTACAGGAGCCAGAGTCTGAGGGTTCCCTGGTTCAACCTCACTCCAAAACGGCCAAGGGTGTCACGTCTGTGGTTCCTCCAACCGGTGACATCGCCGAGCGTTGGCGTGCGAGCACAGGTCTGGTGGCCCGGAGCCGGCCGACATCAAAACTGACAGACCTGCCCATTGCCATGCGACCAGTGTTGAAGCAAATCGTCGTAGGTGACCCGGCTGTCGCCATCGTAATCTGCAGCTAGATAGCCTAGTGCCGACGCTGTGAATGCTGGCAGCCACAAATTGGTCACATCCAAACTTGTAATCGCGCAATCCTGGTCTGCATCGCCGGCCCAGAGCCCGTACGTCCCGTCGCCCAGTCTCGTCAATGCATTGTTCCCCATGGCAGCCCCTGTCCCGTAGGTGAAGTAGTACGCTGCCGGTCCGGCACCCAGTTCGATGAGGCCCGTACTCATTACGTCCAGATGATTCCGATGTCTGACCACCACGTGGTAGAAGCCAGGTTCAACGAAGCCAACTCCAAATGGCCCGCCCGCATAGCTGTCGACCACGCGGCCGTCCGAACGGACAAACGCGGCCTGCCGGCGGGCTACAACGCTTGGATCAGCCTGCGGCCTCAGTTCGATCAACACCCAGTCTACGATACCGGGCGTCCAATACTGGCGGAACCGTTCCCACCCCGTGTGGCCGAGGTATTCAAACGGATGAGCCTGCGGCATCCAGTCCTGGCCGCTCCGCATCACGCCGCTGCCCAGATAGTATCCTTGCAACTGAACATAGAGGTCGATCATGTCCGCTTCGCTCAAGGCGACGCCGTAGGACACCGGGCTGGCTTCTTCGAGCGCAGACTGTAGAGAATCGCGTCCTGCAGGGTCAACTGCTGTCTTCGCATTGGGCCCAGCGGCGAAATCGTACTCGTTTTCTTCTTCGGCAACCCGGAGGAAGTACGTTCCAGATTGCGGTGGTGCCCAGGTGGTCACCGCAGTTCCACCGAAGTCGACTTGCATGGGCCCTGGATCTTGTGGGCCCTCTTGCGGGCCAAACAGTTCGTACCGTACGCCAAAATCGATGATGTGTGAATCGAACCGGTAGAACGTTCCGGCTTCAAGTTCGAAGCCAAACCAACCCACCTCTGTGTACGGATACGTCAAGGTTTGGGTACTCCGATGGGGCAAGGAGAGAGCCACGGCGTCCTCGATGGTCTCCTGATTCGCGTACACCGCGATGGCACGTCGGTCTCCGTCCATCGAGAACGAGTAGGTCAACTGCGTGGATGTGTCTAACTCACGGCTACCTCCGTCTTGTAGAAGCCATTTCTCGAACACGTTGTCATTGTCGACGGCGGGTGCTGTGACGGTTACGGTTGTACCAGCGGCGTAGCGCCGGCGGTTGCCGTTCTGCCCGGAGATTCCGTCGACGTCCGCCGGCTGCATGTCCAACTGCATCGGCTGTGACCGATGCGTCCAGGCTACCAGCTGGTAAATCGGTTGCGCTTCCTCGACCGTCAGGCCGTACGACGCCGGGCTCGAAGGCTGAGTCTTGTCCGAGTTGTAGGGTTCGTGCACCCGGAGGTAGTACCACCCGCTTGAGGTCGGGGTGTATCGAATATCGGGCGCGTAACTATCCTGGGCTCTCCAAGGGCCGATGGACGATCCCGTTTCATCGCCAGGCCCGTACAACACGAACGCGGTGGAAGACGTCGCGATGTGATCGCGCAGACTGTAGGTGTCTCCGCTCGACAGCCAGACCCGATACCAGTCGACATCCGTCAGGAAAGGATCGAGGGTGTACGTCTGCACGTGGGGCGCAGTGATAGCAACGGCATCTGTGGGAGATTCGTCGTTCACGTACACAGCGCGTATCGTATACGAGTCGTCCATTACGAACGAGTACGCAGCATTCGAGGAAGACTCGATGTACTCGTTCGTGTTCGTTCGATAGCGGCTCCACGTGCTGAACGTGTTACCATCCACGACCGCCGGCGACGTAATCGTAACCGTCGTTCCATTCGAATAATTTAGAGCGAACGGGGTGCTGCCAGACTCGTCTCCGGTATCATCAGCTGGCGCTGCGCTAATGACCGCTCCGTAGCGGGGAGTTCCTGACAACACATTGAGAACGTGAGTCATGCCGGCGGAGCCCACGCTAGATGAGGACCTCGGGCGATTCTGTTCCCCGATGACACTGACACGTGAAGACCCGTTCGTATCCGACTCGGAGTAGACTGGCGGGCCATCTAGTTCAGCTCCATCGGCCTGCAACGATGCGGGAGTAGAAGATTGAGCGGCAACGGTGGAAGCCGGGAACATGGCTAATGCCACGAAAAGCAATGCGGTAAAAAAGCCGCGGAAGGGGAAGGTCATCGGCATGGGATAGGAGGACGGGACCGTGGGTCCAAGTCCACGTGGCTTTCCTCACCTGATACAGCTAGACGCCGGTATCGAGGCGTCGAAATGAGGACGAGAAGAGGTTGGATGGGATGCGGAGTGACTACTCGAAGGCACAAGACGCCCCGTTGCTTTCGAGCCAGGCTGTGAGAAAGTCCTGATTGGACACGGCCCAATCGTGATTCAGATCAGCGGCATGGTAACCCGTTGCGCCCATCGCAGTGAGGACGATGTCGGTTAGATCGGACGCATCGACGGTGCAGTCGGCGTTAGCGTCGCCGGCGTGCAGCGCCCACTCCCCATTCGGCATCTGGCGCATGGCGTTGGTGCCATGGGCCATCGTGCCGGCGGCGGTGAAGTCCACGGTAGGAAGCGTCGTGCTCGAGAGCGTCACCTTCTCGGCCGAACGCACATCGATGTGGTTGCGGTGCCGGACGGCCACGTAGTACTCCCCAGGTGGCGCGTCGAAGAAGGTTGCTGTGTGTCGGTACATCATGTTGGTCACCTCGCCGGTTGATAGCACAACCTGAGGGACTTTATCGACTACGGAATCCGATCCCTCGTCTTCCCACAACTCTACGAGGACCCAATCTGTAGAAAGCGGCACTGTGAACAACCTGGGCAAACGAATCGGTACCTCCCACGGAGCAGGCCCATACGGATGATACGGAGGTAGCTGTGAGGATGAGAGCACGCGCATGTCAGGGCCCGCATAGAATCCGGACAACCCTACGTTCAGCTTGGCCTGCAGTGCTTCACGCACCTCGAAGTGATACGCGCCAGGTCGTGCCGGCTCGGCTGCTTCGCTCCCTGGATGTGCCGTGGACTGAAAATTCGACCTGTCTGCAACGCGAAAGTAGTACGTGCCCGTCCCTTGCGCCCGAAACCAACTTGGATAGGCGTCACTCACAGATCCGACGAACGGACCGATGTCAAGTCCGGAGCCTGACCCGCTCGCCGGCCCATAAACCGTTACCCCTGCGTTGATGGCAAGCCGTCCCATCGTCATGATATACGGAAGGGCATCGGTCAATTCCGCTGTATACCAGTGAACGTCCGTCTCGAAGTGCGCTAAAGTTCCAGAGCGGCTAATGGGTATGGCCAGCTCGATCGCGTCTGCAGGATCTTCGAGGTTCTGATAGACGATATCGAGTTCATACGGTGCGTCAACATTAAACGTGTAGGACAGCGCCGTGTGTTCTTCGACGATCTGAAAGCTCTGATCTCGCCTTACCCACTTTTCGAACTGATTCCCTCCCGAGAATTCCGGTGCCGTGAAGGTGACTTCTGTACCGGGCGGATACCTCCGCACAATGACAGCGTTTGCGGGGGACTGCTCGTCTGTGAGCCCATCCACATCCGGAGGCGTGAGCGTGAAGGCCACCTCCAAAGCGCGCCTCGACTGGATCAGTACCCTGTAGAGGACTGGCGCCTCCTCGATATGCAACGTGTAGGTCTGCGCTTGAGTGGAAGAGACCTTATCGTAGTTCGCAAGATGAGAGACGCGCACGTGATACGTTCCGCTTTGGGTCACGTTGAACGTCTGGTCTGGCGGTGTGCCTGCCGATGCGATATCAGGGCCTACCTGACCTCCGGAGGCCGGCCCGTAGACGACCATATCGATCCCAGAAAAATAGTCGGTCGCATACAAGCGGTAAGCTTTACCCGCGTCAAGCTCGGCCCGGTACCAGTCCACCCCAGTGGTCTCTTCGGCGAGCGTGTGCGTTCCTTCGTAGGGGATCGTTATTGGAGTAGCCTGCGTCGGGTCTTCGGTATTTCTGAACTTGGCTGTAACCCTATACGAGGCGTCGACGACAAACGTGTAAGTGGTATCTGCCGGTAGAATAGGCCCTCCTGACCCGTCTAACGTTTTTTCCCAATGCACAAATGGGTTTCCCCCGGGAGAACTCGGAACGCTGACCGTCACCTCCGTACCGGGCTCATAATACCTGGAGAAGAACCCTTGACCTTCTGACGCTCCGTAGTGATCAGGTGGCGAGACGGAGATCTCGACACCCTTGACAGGAGTCTGAGTGGCGAAGCGGACCTGGGTCAACGCTTGCCCGAGAGCCCCTTGAAGCGGTGACAACACAAAGACAAGTGCAGAGAGAAGACGAATGAGGAACGGCAGAACACGACGAACATAGCCGGCTGACTGCCGGCACGGCATAGGCGTCCCCGGAACGGGAAGCGAGGGGTTCACAAGCTGGGGAAGTGCAGGTGGGGAAGGATGCGCGCCTTGGGTCTGCGCCAAGAATCAAGGCACGCCAGAGTGAGTGGCTGTGGGACTCAAACCTAACATCTAGCCGCTTAACAATCAATCTGACTGTTTCGCTAGCCCCCCTACAACCCAGCGCCTCGGTCTTCGACTCTTCCTTCTCCCAGTAAAGCAAGGGCTAGTCCAGAAAACACCCGATGCAACACCGCACGGAGTAGGGAGCGGACGGCAGAGGGTGGGCAGGATGCACGTTCATGCGGGACAGAGAAACTCGCCCCGCCTAGTCTCGGGCGGGGCGAGTGGGTGTAAAGAAGACCAGCGTGTTGGGACGCATTGGGATAGACTACATTCTGGCGGAGAACTGGCCAGAAATCGAGACCCCACGGTCCGCGTTGAGCGTGAACGAGCCGGAGGCAATGCCCTCCTCGATCGTCAGCTCGACCGTACCACTACTAGCGATTGCGGAAGTCGTGCCTCCGCGGCCCTCGATGAGATCGCTCGTAACCACACCGACGAAATCGTACGGCGGCGTCAGGTTGCGGCCTTGCTCGACTTGATAGGTGCCGGACTCCAGCGCGGCCTGATCGCTGATGTAGCCTAGAATCAGCTCGTCTCCGGAGTCGGCCATGAGCTTGAAGACCGAGAAGGTGAATGTCCTATCGCCTTCCGTTGCAATCGGGTAGCTTTCGAAGGCCCCCGTGAAATCGTCCATCGCATCGCTCAGTTGAGCACGGCCGGCGAGTTGAGTTTCAGAGCCACTGGCCGTCACGAGGGCGGAAAACGTGCCCGGCTGGAGCGCATCGGCATCGGCATCGGCGTCTAAGGTGTCGGCCGTATCGCAGGCGGTTAGGCCGAGGACCAAGAGCACCATGAGCGGTCGGAATACCACAGATCGTTGTCGCATGATTGTACAGGTTGAGAGCTTGTGAGTGTCGTGAACTGTGCGATGGTGCCC
>JBCDHV010000135.1:0-8747 GCA_038749615.1 Bacteroidota bacterium | reverse complement strand
TCCCTGGCCACACATCCACATGAGCGAAGCGAAATCTCCCCACCTCTCAACCGTTCCCCCTGTCCACGTCTCCACGCGAGCGGAGCGAAGCTAAGAAGCCGGCACGATCATCTCGCGTAGGGTCATCCAGCCGGTTGGGCTTCTCGAATCGCGGACGTAGACGATCATCGTTCGGCCCGAAAACACGAAGGGACCGACCTCGTCGTTCGTTGGCGTGCCTGTGATGGAGAACGGCGCAATCATCACCGCGGTCTGCTCGAAAATCTCCAGGCTGTCCATGTCCTCCGGGCTTCCCTCGAACGTCAGGGTGTAGTTCTGGAACGTCGCCGAGAGCGCCGCTTCCATGTCTGCGTGGCCTTTCTGGTAATCGTCCCAGGCGAACACCTTTTCGACCTTGGGATGGTGGTACTGGAGGATTTTGGCAATGTCCTGACTCGCAAATCCCTCCCGAACTTGCTGATTCGTTTCGATGATCAGCTCCCGGTCGGCTACGTGGGTCCCTGAGCTGAAATGGGTGAAGGCGAGCAAGAGGATAGACAGGAGCAAGGCCGCCAAACGCATGGATGGTCGATCGTTGGGTGGATGAGGACGCGATGCCGGCCAGACGGACGACTCGGCAAGGTAGAGCCGCCGGCAGCAAAAACTTGCAGGCAAATAAGGGCATACCACGCCCCCAGGCTCAACCCTTCCTTGCTGCACCGGCTCGGCTATTCGCTTCGGCTCTGGCGGGCAAAGGCAAGAAGAGCGTCGGCGTTGGTCCCTCGTAGCTGCCACGACATGCAGCGCACGCCGCCTCCCATCTGACAGACCTGGCCCGACTGCACGGGAATGACCTCACGGCTCGTCCAGCTTTGCACCGCCTCCACCGCCTGCGCGTCCTCGTCGATTCCGAAGTGGGGAAGATAGATCCGGTCTGGCGTCACCAGCATGTTGGTGTAGAGCCCACACGCCGAGCCGAAGCGTTCGTCGTAGATCTGGCTCCCGTCGTACGGCGTCACGATCTCGTGGATCACCACATCGGGCAGGCCGGCTTCGAGATCGGCTCGTAAGCGTGCGGCATAGGCGGGGTCTTCTGGGTAGGCGTTGATGGCCAAGGTATTCTCATCAATGAACGCCACGACACCGTCGGCGTGTTCGAGCCCGCCTTGCTCGTCCGCGTCGATGAACGCCACATGCTGAGCACCCGAGACGGCCCGGATGCGCGCGCGGCCCTGGGCCTCGGTCAAGTTGTTGTCCCGCAGAAATTTTCGGCTGAGCACGACGCGGCCGGCATAATCATCGACGAAATTCCCGCCGTCGTTCAGCAAGTCCGTGCTCTCGAACATCAACCCAGCCTCGCTCGCGAAGTCAGCAAACACCTCCTGAACGGCATCGGCCTCCCGCTGCCCACGCGCACCGCCGCCCTGGCCTTCTGCCGTGTACCGAAAGAGAACCGGATTCGAGGCATTCGACGGGCTGAAATCACGCATCCAGATATCGAGCATCTCCATCCGGATCACCTGCTCGGTCCCCAACGCCTCGGCATACGCCTCGTACGCGTCATCGCCGGCGAGCACGAGGACGCGGTCGTGTTCGGCAATCTGACGAGCGTAGGCGACGTGGAACGCAAAGATGTCCTCCCACACGTCGGCGTAGTACGGGTCTCCATCTGCCGGCGGAGCCAGCACGATCAGTTCGGTGCTCATGCCGGCCTCACCGGTTTGGGTCGGAGCAACGTTGGCAGACTCGCACGCTCCAACCATGAGGGCGAACACGAAGACGGCTGCGCGAGGCATGGCTACGATAGTTGGTGCCACGATCGTTGGGATTTCGATGGTCAGTGCTTTGATGGAGGGACCAGACTCATGCGTCGGTCAGATCCAAGCTCATCGCGACTCGGTCTTGCAATCCAGATCGCCTCTCGCTTTCTAGTATCGATGCCAGCCGCTCGCTCAACTCGTCCTGATCAAGCGTACGAAATCCGAGCCGCTCGTAAAACGGACCGTTCCACGGCACGCCGGCAAACGTCGTCAGCGCCAGGGCTGTCTTCTTCTCCCGCCGTGCCCACACTACGACCGCCTCGATCAGCCGCCGGCCTACGCCGTGGCCCTGGTGGTCTGGATGCACGTCGACCTCGGCCAGCATCGCGGCGTCGCCGGCGTGTTCGCCTACCGCGAATCCTACCGGCCCCCCCCTAGCAGATAACGCCACCCACAAGCGTCCACCTGACCGCGCCTGCTCTAACTCGTCTACCGATTGCACGCTGCCCCTCAACTCGCGAGGCATCAGATGCTCGGGAAACCCCTCGGCCGCGGCCCGCTCGATTTCCGGAAGTACCCTGACGTGTTCAGGCCGTGCCGGCTGGATGGAATAATCGTGCATGGGAGCACCCGGCTAGGTCCTGCTTTTCCCTGCGCCGGCTCGTGCGGCCTCGTATTCCTCGATGAACGCGGCCGGCGGTACCGCACCGATGAGTTCACCGATCACGCCGAGCGGGAGTTGATCAAGGCGTTTGAACCGAAGACATGACTTGCCCATGTCGAGCTTGAGTCCAGCCTCGTCGTACTGTTCCTGAAGCCACTGGGCTCGGTCCGGGTTCTGGTATACCGCGGAGAGATAGAGCGCGAAGTGCCGCTTCTGGCGCGTCAGCGCTGCGTACTGCAAGGGCTGGCCGTTGTAGGTCTCCGGGTACGTCTCGAGCGGGACTTCGTAGCAGATCATGCCCCAGTTCATCTGCTCGTCGTACCCGGCCGGTAGGTGCTCGACGACCACATCTCGTACGGCCGTCACAACGGCGCGGTCTTCATCGGTTAGTTCGGCGAGGTAGGCATCGACGGTTTCAGCTTTGCTTGGCATAGCAGACTTGGGTAGGGAAGGAAGGCTTAGGGTCAGGTGAACGGTACAACGCTGCGCCGTATTTGTCCAATGATAACAAGGCCCTACGCTAGGCCGTGCACAGAAATTGCACTGAACTGCTGGAACCCATGAGCCGGCTCATGCATTGTTTCCAGCTATGAGTGTGTATCGGGTACATACTGCTTTCTTTCTTCTGCTGGCCGCCGCAGTGTTCACTGTGCCGGCCGTGCATGCGTGGTGCCCCCATGACCACGCCCATGCAGAAGGGCTTGTGATCGTGCCGGATGAGGCCGAGTACGAGTGTACGCTGTGTGCCGTTGGCACCAGTGCCACGCTAACGACTCAGCCGGCGAACGCCGGTCCATCTTTCGAGGTAACGCCGGCTCTCCCTGCCCTACCCGCTCCACTCCTCAGCTCAAGAGAAGCGCCCTCGCTGCGTGGCCCACCTGCATCGATGAACAGCTAAACCCTGTCCTGTTCATCTCGCCATGCACTCACCTGCTGGCGTTCACTCGTGTGCTCACATGATTCGTGCGCTCGGGTTACTCGTACTTGCCGGGTGGGCAAGTGCGGCCACCGCCCAAAGTCTATCTGGTCTCGTGGAAGACGAGACCCGCCGCCCGGTCCCTGGTGCCACCGTGCTGGTCCCCCGTCTAGACGTGGGTACGATCACCAACGCACAGGGACGATTTACCCTATCTGATCTGCCAGCAGATACCCTGACTGTGCGCGTCAGTTTTCTCGGTTTCGAACCCGTCTGGCGACAAGTCGATCTGCGGACTGGGGACGCACAACTGAACGTCGTGCTAACCCCTGTGCTGACGAAACTCGACGAAGTCGTCGTCACGGAAGACGCCACCGTACGCGATCTCACCATCGCTAATCAGCCCCTGGCGGTCCTCGACGCACGCGAGCTCGATTTGGAGCGCGGCGGCTCCTTCGGCGAGTTGCTCGACGGGCTGGCCGGCGTCACGTTGCTTACCACCGGCCCGACGGTCGCCAAGCCTGTCATTCGGGGGCTGCACAGCGACCGCGTCCGGATCATCAACGCCGGCGTCCCGCAAGAAGGCCAGCAGTGGGGCGGCGAACATGCTCCGGAAATCGACCCCTTCTCACCGAACCGCATCGAGGTGCTCAAAGGTGCCGCTGGCGTCGAGTATGGCGTGGGTGCGATTGGCGGCGTGATCCGCGTCGAGCCCCGGCCGCTGCGGTCGACGCCAGGCCTCGCAGGTGCGGCTCACGTCTCTGGGCATTCCAACAATTGGCTCGGAGCCGGCGGCTTGCTGCTCGAAGGCGGCTCGGGGCAGCTTCCTGGACTAGGCTGGCGCGTACAAGGCAGCACGAGGGTTGGCGGCAACGCCCGCACGCCTGACTATGCGCTCTCGAACACGGGGTTCAGAGAATCTTCGCTCAACACCGCCGTCGGATTCCAGCGAGATCGGTTCGGCGTTGAAGTCCTGGGAAGCCACTTTGCGACCACGCTCGGTGTGTTCCGAGGCGCACACATCGGAAACCTCACCGACCTGCAGCGCGCAATCGACCGAGGCCGGCCCTCGACGAACCCTGGCTTTACGTTTGGCATTGATCCGCCCAAACAGGACGTCGCCCATACGACGCTCAGTGCACGTGGCTTCTACCGGTTGAAGCCAAGCTACCGGCTCGAAGCCCAATACAGCTACCAGCGCAACGACCGGAAGGAATTCGATGCCCACAGGCCCCTGGGAAGCAACCGCGACCCAAACAAGCCAGCCTTCGATCTCCTCTTGCAAACGCACACCCTTGACCTCAAGCTCCAGCGCGGGCCGTTTGGGCGGCGCTTCGGAACGGTCGGGCTGAGCTTGATGCGGCAGGGCAATGTCAACGGGGCTACCGGGATTCTCATCCCGAACTTCTGGGCGTACACGTTTGGTGCGTTTGCCCGGGAGAGCTTTGTGGCCACAGACCGGCTCTCGTTCGACGTGGGCCTGCGGCTTGACGGGCGTGTCCAGCGAGCTTGGCCCAAGGTGCGCGTGCTTGGCCGGCGCGAGTTCGAATCCGATGACCGTACGTACTTCAGCCCGACAGGTGTAGCCGGCTTCCTCTACCGCTTTGCCGACGCCTGGTCTGTTGGCGTCAACCTGGGCTCAGCCTGGCGGCCTCCGGGCGTGAACGAACTTTACAGCGACGGGGTGCACCACGGAACGGCCCAATACGAATTGGGGGACGCCAGCCTAGGCCCTGAGCGCAACGCCTCGCTTGAACTCACGCTGCGGCACGTCGGGCCCCGCCTCCGGTTCGAGGCCGCCAGTTACGTGAACCGCTTCTGGGGCTACATCGTCCTCTTTCCCTCGCCGGAGCCCATCCTCACCATCCGCGGGGCCTTTCCCTTTTTCCGGTACCAGCAATCCGATGCACGCTTAGCCGGTTTGGATCTCACAGGCGAACTTTCCCTCACGGAGTCGGTAACGTTGGGCCTCAAAGGCTCCCTGCTTCGCGCGGACGACCTTGATGCGGACGAGCCCCTTTTCATGATGCCAGCCAACCGCATCGGCGGTCACATCGACTGGACAGGCCGCAGCCTTCTCGGCGTTCGCGAGCCTACACTGTCAGTTCAACTTGAGCATGTGGGCCAGCAAACACGCGTGCCGGAAGGCGTCGACTACACAGACCCTCCGGCTGCGTACACGCTTCTAGGCCTGGAAACAAGCGGTTTTGTACCGTTCGGCCCGGTTTCTATGCGCGTCAGCTTTGAAGTCACGAACCTGTTAGACGCCCGTTACCGCGATTTCCTCAGCCGGTACCGCTACTACGCGGACGACCCCGGACGCTCTTTCATTATCCGGCTCTCTCTCCCCTTTGGAGACCAGTGAGCCGGTTCTTTCCACCCCCACACCATTCCACAATCCAATCACAGTCATGAAAAAACTACTTTATCTCTTGCCTGTCGCCATGCTCGTCCTCGCCGGGTGTGACTCCGAAGAACCCGACGCCGATGACGGCCCGGGTGAGCAAGAGCTGATCACCCAAGTTCGGCTCTCGGTAGGCGGCCAGACGTTCACGTGGACGGACGCCGACGGCCCAGGCGGTGGCGAGCCGGTCTTCGATACGATCCGCTTGGCTCCCAACACCGCATTCCCGGCCACCGTCGAGTTCTTCAATACGATTGACGACGAAGACGTAACCGAAGAAATTCGCGAAGAGGACGAAGAGCACCAAGTGTTCTTCACCATCGGTGGTGACATCGCCGGATCGACCAAGATCACAGTGACGGATGCCGATGAGAACGGACTCCCGATCGGCCTCTCGTTCGAGATGGAAACAGGACGCGCTACCAACGGCACCCTGACGGTTACGCTCTCGCACTATGACGACGCCCCCAAAGACGGCGTCACTCGGAGCGACGAAACGGATATCGAAGTGACCTACCCCGTCGAGGTAGGCGTCTTCTAGACCGAACGCTTTGAGCGAATATCAGGGTCAAGTGTGCCGGCCCTACCCTATCATGGGCCGGCACCTTGGCCCTTTTTCTTTTTCCCCTCCTCATGACGCTTGACAGCCTCGCAGTCTATCCCGTCAAAAGCCTTCGCGGGTTCGAACCGGCGGCCTGGGACGCCCAGCCCCGCGGGTTCGCGGATGACCGGCGGTGGATGGTCGTGGACCCAACCGGCACGTTTCTGACGCAGCGCAACGTGCCGGCGATGGCTACCCTGGCCACTTCAGTCTCTGACGAGGCCTTGACGATCACGGCCCCTGACGGAGCAACGCTGGTCGTTCCCAGGACGGCTGATGCCGGCCATGTGCCGGTGACGGTCTGGGGGGACACCTTGGAGGCAGCCCGTGCCGGCGACGAAGCCGACGCATGGCTCAGTGCACAACTAGGCCGGCCAGCCCGGCTCGTGCACATGTCCCAGCGGTCCGTTCGTATGGCAGATCCCCAGTATGCGCCCACTGCGGCCAACCCAGTCAGTTTGGCCGATGGTTTTCCGTACTTGGTCACAACGACAGCCTCCCTCGCCGACCTCAACCGCAGGCTCGAAACCGCCGGACAGCGCCCCGTACCGATGAATCGGTTTCGCGCGAACCTAGTCATCGACACCGAAGAACCCTTCGAGGAAGACCGGTGGCGTGAACTGCACATTGGAGATGTCCGGTTTGCCGTAGTCAAGCCCTGTGCGCGTTGCAGCGTGATCACGACGGATCAACAAACGGGTGCGCGTTTCCGCGAACCGCTTCGGACCCTGGCTCGCTTCCGCAGGGTGGGAAGCAAGGTGCTCTTCGGGATGAATCTCGTTCCTCTCACGACGGGTCGGCTCCACGCCGGCATGCCTGTACAGATTCGCTACACTTAGCTCGCCTTCCCCATGCGAAAGCTTCTCACTGCACTGCTGGTTCTTGCTGGCTTGTCGGCCGGGGCGTTGTTGGTGTTGCCCAATAGCACACCTGGCGTCCTTCAAGCCAAGCAGAAGATTGCCTCCTTCATTGCCGTAGATGCACGTTACGAGGTCCCGAACACGGCTCGGGATACCTCCCTGCCTCCAGTAGATAGACCAGCCTACCCTGCCCAGCGCCCAGATTGGGAAAGCCGTATCGCTCGCTTGTTCGTGACGTATCCGAGCGACCTGGATCACCTGCGATCTCCAGGAGCGGTTCTGCTCGAGAAGTGGAACACGCGCGCACAGAATCGCTTTGGCCGGTACTCTTCCTACGATCCCGTGCAGACGCGGTCGGTTGCCGAAGGCGTGCGTGACACCATGCAGGCCCGGCGTCACGACGTGCTCCTCTATGATGAGGGTGAGGGCGGCTACGTGATGCGCATCGGCACCCTCCCAGCACCAGCGGAGATTGGCCCGTATCTGACGGACGGGACGGTCGGCCCAACGATGGAGGGCCACGTTTCGGCGGCCGAGAACCGCTCCGACCGCAAGGCCCAGATCGGAGCCTTGTTTGCTGCACTTGCTGAAGAGTTGGCTAACCAAGGCATAGACGTAGTCCTCGCACCGATGATCGATGTGGCGGAGCCGAGTTACGACGAGAACTTCGTTTTCCAAGACGACCGGTTTTTCTCTCACCGGGATGCCATCGTGCATGAACTCGCGGTCCTGTACATCGACGCGATGCACCAAGCCGGCATCCGCACGGTGGGCAAGCACTTTCTCACGCTCGCCCAACTGCCCCACAGCGATGCGCACGATGTCTACATGGTCAACCCAGCCGACACAGCGGCCAACAACAGCGCACTCAGGCTCTACGCCCGTCTAGCCAACCGGTTGGATGGAATCATGCTCGCTCCCGTCGGGAATCCGGAAGAAGAAGACAACCGGCTCTATCTGTTTTCTCGGCAGGCGGTGCAAGCCCTCCGTGATTCTCTGGGATTCTCCGGTCTGATCATCACGGACGAACTCGGGATGCAAAGTATCAAACGGACCCTGGACGCTATCCAACTCTCTGACCGGGAACGCCGGCTCACGGAACCCGCGGAGTCTCATCACGCCGTCGCTGCCGTGCTGGCCTTGGATGCTGGCGCCGACCAACTCCTGCTCTCCCGTACCGCAAATAAATTCCCTAACGTTCTGGCCACCATCCGGCATGCTTACGATCTCGACGCCGACTTTCGTGCCCGCGTCGACTCAGCGCTGGTTCGCTACGACCGATGGGTGAACCAGGGTCCTCGCACGCAGCCAATCCTAGATCCGGCTCAGATCGCCTCACCCGAGTAAGCTCCCAGCCCGAACAAGGCGAAGTCGTACCGCGCGGGATCGTTTGGGTTGAGCAGCCGGCAGGAGTCGGTGAGTTCGGCCGCGGCACGCCAGTCGTTTTGCTTTCGGGTGAGCAAGCCGAGCTGGCGTGCCTGTGTCCCGCTATGCACGTCGAGCGGCAGAACGAGTTGGCGAAGATGCACGCCGGTCCACTGCTCAAAATCGACGGGACCGGGG
>JBCDHV010000134.1:0-8751 GCA_038749615.1 Bacteroidota bacterium | reverse complement strand
TCCATGTGGAAGGGTGGTCAGGTAGAAGAGCGGATGAGCCGTTGGGCGTCAAGCTAGATCAACAAATCCACGCATCCACGAGACCACGCTTCAACTCATCCACTTTTTACCAGCCGGAACGGCGTCAGGGCAGACTCGGCGGCGAAGATGTAGGTGCGGCCGTCGCCGTAAGTCCAGGTTTCCCGGACGCCGCCGGCAGTGGGTAGGTCGCGCTCGATATCCTCAGGTGGGCCGTGGACGATGTAGATCTTGGCGCGGTCGGTGCGGAGTCCATCCGGGAGGGGCGAGCCGTTGCTTCGGAACTCGAAGGCGGCATGGTCTACGCGGCGGTAGTACTCGGCCATCAATTCGTTGTAGGCCGTCTCCGGCGTCGGATCGCGCTCAGACCAGAACGCACGGAACGAAGCCAGCTCTTGCCGGCTGTCGCCTTCTTTCAGTTCGCTGAGTTCGTCGCGTTGCAGAATGAACCGCATGTTGTCGAGCGCCACGTCCAAGTCGAAGAGCGAGAGCGGCATGTTGCGCCAGTGCGTCGGCACGCGGGCCGAGCGGCTGGTTTGGTCCGTGCCGGCATCCGCCATGCTGGCTCCGTCTGCATTGTCTTCGTCCTCCGCGCCCTGGACTTCGATGTCGAAGTCGAGCACGTAGGTGCCGTTGTCGAGCGTTTCGCCTTCGAAGTCGATGACGGCGAGGTAGGCGTTTTCGCCCTCGGCCAGCGTCAGCACGCCGGCTTCGGCCTGAGCCGGCTCGAAGGCCGCTACGCCAATCCACGTCGGCCCTTCACTCGTACCGCGCGTCACCACGTCTCCCCCATCGAGATCGCCGGGCATCCGCTCTTCGTTCCAGCGCTCCTCGCCGTCTCGGGCACGCGCCTGGCGGCGGCGTTCTTCCCGCATGCGGCGGCGGCGGTCGCGCTGCTCTTTCGCGACCAGTTCAGGATCGGGCTCGCGCAGCACGTAGCTGAGCGTGGCGGTCTCCGGCGCGACGCCCTCAGGCAGCATGATCGGCACGACGGCGAAGCCGGCCCCACTGAAGCGCGTCTGGCCCGAGAGGTTCGTCAACCCGATCTGCCGGCCGTCCACTTCGTCGGCAATCAGCGGAGCGCCTACGGTCAGGCCATCGAACGGCGTCACGCGGACGGGCCGAGGAGGCGTGCGCGTAGTCCGCTGCGTGGCAGGGTCTGTCGATGCAATCCGGAATGCGTACCGGCCCGGCTCGACGATAAACGTCACGCTCCCTTCGAGGTCTTCGGCCTTCGACACAGACGACTCGTACGTCGCAACTTCGTACTTCGTCCGCCAGCGCTGCTCGTCGATTTGCTCGCGGTCACGGAACAGCTCGATGCTGAAATCGACGTCGGATACGAAGCCGCCGCCGGCTCCAGCCTCGCGGTTTCTCGTGAATACGAGACGGTCGTTCGGTACGCGGAACGAGACGACCAGCGCCGATTTCCCCTCGGCAGCCGGCAAAACGTCGGCCTGATAGTAGACCTGCGAGCTCAGGTTGCGGGCCGCGATTTCGAGGTATTCGCGGTCCTGGGCGAAGGCCAGAACAGGGAGCAGCAAGCCCACGAGGAGGAGGCGCATGCGAGGTCGTGTTTAGTGTTTGGTTTTTTGTGTTTTGAGGGCCGCGCCTGGGAATTCAGAAGTAACGTAGAGGGTGTGCAAGTTGAATGTTTACAGGAGCATGAACCATGGCCTGTAAATCGCTCATTTTTTGAGTGCTCGATCCTGAATCATGCGTGCAATCAGCCGGACGCCGAAGCCTGTCCCGCCCTTTGTGGCATACCCTTCCGTGGCGTTGGCGAATGAAGGGCCGGCGATATCGACGTGGACCCACGGGTAGTCCGTAAAGTGCTCCAAGAACTTGCCGGCCGTGATGGTGCCGGCGGCGCGGCCTCCAACGTTCTTGAGATCGGCCACGTCGCTCTCCAGGAGCTTCTTGTAGCCGGCGAACATCGGCAGGGGCCAGACGCGGTCGCCAGAGCGTTGGCCGGCGTCAACGACGCGCTGGGTGCGCGCTTCGGCTCCGTCGTCTTCATTCGTCATGATCGCTGCGGCAAGCGGGCCGAGCGCGATCACTTGCGCGCCCGTAAGCGTCGCGAAATCGATCACCAGTTCAGGCTCGAACCGCTTGGCGAACGAGAGCGCGTCGGCGAGTATCATCCGGCCTTCGGCATCCGTGTTCAGGACCTCGACAGTCGCGCCGGAATGCATCGTGATGACCTCCCCTGGCACGTAGGCGTTCTTGCCTGGGCGGTTGTCTGTGGACGGCACCAGAGCGATGACCCACACCGGCAATTTGAGCCGCGCGACCGCCTCGATGCCGCCGATCACGGCCGCTGCACCGCCCATGTCGCCCTTCATTTTCTCCATGCCAGACGACGGCTTGAGCGAAAGCCCGCCCGTGTCGAACACGATGCCTTTGCCAACAAGGACGATGGGCTGCTCGTTGACGGCATCAGCCGGCTTCCATTCGAGCCGGGTGAAGGTCGGGGGTTCTTCGCTCCCCCGGTTGACGGCGAGCAAGCCACCCATGCCTTCCTGGATGATTTCCCCCATGCTCCAGACTTGCGCCTCGTAACCGTGCGCGTCAGCCGAGCGTTTCGCAGCCATCGCAAGATCCGTTGCCGACTGATCGCCCGGCGAGGTGTTCACGAGATCGCGCGCAAACGATGTAGCTTCTCCAAGGATGCGCCCCTGCTCGGAGGCTTCGACCGTCCCGTCCGGCGCACCGACCCAGACAAGCGCCTCAATGATCGCCGGTGGCTCCTCCTGGGTCGTTCGGTAGCGGTCGAACCGGTAGCCCCCGAGGACAAGCCCTTCAGCGATGGCTTCCGCGACTTCGGCATCGGCAAGGTCAAGATCCGGCCACTGAACCGATACCGTCGTGGCCTTCTTGCCCGCTGCCAGACGCGCTGCCACACCGGCCTGCTTCCGTAGCGTCTCCACATCCGGCGACGCACCTAACCCGAGGAGCACCAAGCGCTTAGGGCCGTCCGCCGGATACAAAACTAGGCTGGATTCGGCCTTACCGGTAAAATCATCGGCCGCGACTTCCGCGCCTACCGGCAGGTCTGCCCCCTCGCTCAAAAACACGAGATGGAACGAAGCTGGCAATCCTGTTGAGGTGGTCATGTTGGTGTTTAGTATTTGGTGTTTAGTGTTTAGATATCTCCTCGATTGGTCTGAGGATACACTAAGACACGAGCCTTCGGTTGGGATAGCGAGTGGACAGACTCGCTCATAAATCCCAATTCATACATCATAAATGACCCCACATCTTCCCTTCTCCCCCGTTCCCCCTTTCCCCTAGAACACCTCGCCCCCAGCGATGGTGACGCGTTGGATGATCTTTTTGAGCCGGCCTTGGACGTACGCACCGGCCGCATTGCGGTGGCCGCCACCACCGAGGGCCTGTGCCCAGCCGTTGATGGCCAGGTCGCCTTCGGAACGGAAGCTGAGCTTGACGAATCCATCGAGTTCGACGAACAGCACGGCGGCTTGCACGCCCTGAATAGACAGCGCGTAGTTGACGAAGCCGCGGATGTCCTGCGTGCCGGTGCCGGTCTCATCGCGCATCCGCTGTGTGACGGTGATGTAGGCGACGCGGCCATCGAAGAACAGCTCGATGCCTTCAAGGGCACGGCCCAAGAGGTTCACCGCCCCGAGCGACCGGTTGTTGAAAATGGCATTGTGGATCGGCTCCGGGTTCATGTCGCCACGCTTCAGCAAGTCGGCTGCGATGTGGTGCACGGCCGGCGTCACGCTGTTGAAGCGGAACGACCCCGTGTCCGTCATGACGGCCGTGTAGAGCGCCTTGGCAATGTCGGCGTCGATCAACTCGGGATCGTGCGCCGTGATGAGCTCGTGGACGAGTTCTCCGGTAGACGACGCGGATTCACGGTGGTACGCGTGGTGAAACGCCGGCTCGTCGGGGTTCGGGTGATGGTCGATGAGAAAACGCGGCCCTTCGAAGGCCTCGACAACTTCGGCGGCGTCGCCGGTACGTTTGATCTCACCGGTGTCTAGCACGACGACCGCTCCGCAGCCGGCCACCTTTTCCTTCTGCTCCGGAGATCCCACGTACGACCGGTAGCCGTGCCGGCCAATCCATTTCAGGTTTGCCGGCCAATCGTCGCCGAGGAGCACGACTCGCTTGCCGAGCTTCCGCAAGTACAGCCCCAGCCCGATCTGTGAGCCGATGGCATCGCCGTCTGGCCGCTCATGAGTGAACAGCGCGATGGCATCGTGCGAGAGGAGTTCGTCGAAAAAGGGCATAGGCGTACGGAGTGCGAGTCGGGGTGGGCAGAAAGCCAGCGAACTACAAGGTTCGCAAGCAGCGCCCAAGGGTTCCCCCGGCAGACCGAACTGGAGCGGAGTTCACAGGCCACGGTCGAGCAGTTGGAAGGCCAGCTCATCTAGCTGGAGCCCTTCCTGATTGGCCAGCACGACGACAATCCGGCCGGATTGAGGATCATAGGCAAGGATCGAACTTGACCCCGTGGTGCTGCCCGTGTGACCATAGACCGGCCGGCCTTGCCACTGGCGCGACGCCCATCCAAGCCCGTAGTTCGTTGGCTCACCGCCGGCGGTCTCCACCGGGCGAATGAACTGCTCGACCGTAACCTCCGAAGCAATACGCCCTGCGAACCACGCCTCGGCAAACCGTGCGATGCCCTCCGCCGTGGCGTAGAGTCCCCCGCCGGCCGTGCGGTCCGATAGGTCGACTCGGCGTGCCGGCTGCGGTGCGCGGCCCGGTTCGTAGTACGTAACCGACGCGTCCATCGCATCGCTAAACGCCACTCCAGCCGGCCGTGCGACGAGGCTATCGACGAGCACCATGTACGGCCGGCCTGTTGCGGCCTCCAGCGCGGCATGGATCACGGTGTAGCCGTACGACGAGTACGCATGCCGGCGTCCAGGCTCCGCCACGAGTGGATCGTTCTGAAACCGGGGCAGAACTGCCGCAGCGGACGGAAACGCCTGTTGGTTCCGGTATTCGGCCACCGTTTCGTAGCTGCGTACGCCGCCCAAATGCGAGGCCAGGCGACGCAGCGTCACGCCGGAATGCGGCCACCTAGGGAGATACGCGGTGATCTCTGCGTCGAGATCCACGAGGCCGGCTTCGGTGAGCCGGGCCACCAGGGCCGTGGTGATCGGCTTTGAGACACTGGCCAGCCGCATCGGTTGATCGGCGCGCAGAGGAACGGCCTGCTCCCTATCAGCCACCCCGTAGGCACGCACGGCGAGCCCGCGTTCGTCGAGAATCGCTACCTGAAGGCCTGGCACGCCTCGCGCCTCCATCCAAGAGACGACCGGATCCTGAGACGCTGGCGCACAACCAGCCAGAAGCGATACGGCAAGACAGAGAAGAGCCTTCATGGGCGCAGTTCGTGAAGCCAGCCGGCGAGCGTTTCGATGACCTCGTACACGTGTGGGCCGGCCTGGGTGAGCCAGAACGCCGGCACGGTGCGGGCCGGCATTGCGTCAAAGGACTCAAAGCCAGCGCACAGCACAAGATCAGCCGGCTCGCCCGGATGCCCCCCTGCTATCTCGATGACAGAGTCGACCCATCCGCCTGCCGTCTTACCTGGCTCAAGCAAGGCTCGAACCGTCGGCACGTCGGGCGGATTTCCCTTCAACGGAAGCCCGTACCGCTGGCGCACGGCTGCAATTCGGCGTTCTCCCTCGCCGCACACCTGCATGGCCTGCCCGAAGTGCCCCACCAGCCGGCCGAGCCGCAACGCCGAGTCAAAGACCTCCCGAAGCGTTCCGCGGTTCATCGCGATAGGCTCCAGACCATCGGGAATCAGGTCTTCGGGGACTGGGTCTTTGGGGATCAGGTCTTCCGCGTACACCAGCACATGCGTGGCCTCGGCCGGATCGGCTGTGAGCGATGCGCCGGCTCCGAAGGCCCGGAGCCACGCCTCGAAATCTGGAGTCTGTGAAAAGATGCGCATGCAGGACAGAGTCGGCGGAGCGTCGCCCCCCGAAACCACCGGCCGCTGGCTCCGTCAGAGTCGCCCTCTCTCACAAACTACGTTCGACTATGAAAGCCGTCTGGAATGGAACCGTTTTGGCCGAAAGTGACGATACGGTCGTCGTCGAAGGCAATCACTACTTCCCGCCGGAGTCGCTGAACATGGACCTGTTCCGGCAAAGCAGCAAGCAGACGACCTGCCCGTGGAAGGGCCGTGCAAGCTACTACGACGTCGTCGTCGAAGGCGAGGAGAATCCGGGATCCGCCTGGTATTACCCCGACCCGAAAGACGCCGCCGAGCACATCCGTGGCCGCGTCGCCTTCTGGCGCGGCGTGGAGGTCTACTAGGTAGACAGTTGGGTGGGGCGCTCGCGGAGCTCGCTGTGGCTGGGTGGCAGATGTTGCACGGAACCTGAGCGAAGCGAACACCCCTGCCCAACCACAGCGAGCAACGCGAGCGTCCCGCCCATCACGAACCATCAAAGCATTTCCTCTTCGTAGGTGGCGTTGTAGACCAGGAGGACTGTACCGACAGCTTCGGTAAACTCCTCCAAGCGCTCGGCGGTGGTCTCGACTCGGTCCTCCGTTGGTACCGGCATCCCCAGGACGGTCAGGTCAACCTCCTGGCTATGCTGGGCGAAGACCTCCGTGATGGACCGGCTCGGGTCATCGTGCACGACGATGTTCACGGTGGCATCGACGCGTACGTCTTCTAGAAGCTCGTTCATGTGTGCTAGAGTTTGCGCCTTGCCTTCTTCGTTCTCGACGATGCGGCTCAACCGTAGCTCAGCATGGTGCCAGTCGTTGCTGCGGCTGACGAGGTAGCCAAGGAGCAACATCAGATCGGCGTTGCCACCGCCACCCCCCCACCAGACGTTAACGACCTTCTGCCGGCCGAAGCCTCGCTCTTCGTTGACGTTGAGAAAGAGCACAGACTTGTCGAGGCTGGCCATGTCGCGCAGTAGCCGCATCTGGCTGGCCCGCCCTTCAGCAGTACGGCTCCATCCGAGCAGCACGGTGTTCGACTCCATCGCGCCGATGCCATGCGCCTGAGCCACTGAAACCGCACCGCGTGAGAAGTCGGGCACGATCTGCGCCTCGGCGAAGGCGGCCATGCGCCGGTCCTTGATGTACGTCCGGATGCGCTTCGTCGCCATCTCGCGCAGTTTCACCTTGTTGCTGGCCTCCGATGCGCCGGTGATGAGTTGCACGAAGGTCACGATGCCACGCCCTACGCTGAGCCACTCAGAAAGCGCGACGAGCCGCTCCCGGTTGTGCGGCTGCCCCGTGTAGACCACGATGTTCGGGCGCCAGTTGCGGCCGGCCTCTTCATCGCGTTTTTCGAGGTTGAGCAGGGCGTAGCGAGCGAGCGAGGTCCAGATGCCGCTGCGGACGTCCCCCCACGTGCGCACCATCCGCCGCCGGCTCAGGGCGAAGAAGATCCCGTACGAGATCACGATGGCCGCGACCGTAGCCGGCGCGTTGATCAAAAACATCGCGCCGTAACAGCCAACGGCTCCGAGCACGGAAACGATCAGCGGGACCCGGAAACGAGGGCGGTAACTCGGATTCCCGACCATCCGCTCGATGGAAGCGACGAGGTTGACCATCCCGTACGTGTTCAGGAAGAACATCGTGATGATCGGCGCGACGAAATCGAGGTCGCCCAGCCAGATGACGCTCACCGCCACGACGCCCGTGAGCAACACGGCCACGCGAGGCTCGGTGGGGCTTCCCATCTGGTTGGCCATCCAGAACGGCGTGACCCGGTCCCGCGAGATCGCCTGAAGCGTCCGTGGAGCCGCGAGCACACTTCCGAGAGCAGACGAGAGCGTCGACGCCGCAACGCCGGCCAGGATGAGAATCGGGATGCTGGCGATCTCACTCATCGCCAAGTTGTTCGTGATCAGTTCCTCAGCCGTCAGTTGGAACGCAAACCAGACCGCTGCCGCGATGTAGACGATCGAGGTGAGGAGAATCGACGCGATCGTCCCACGCGGAATGCTCTTGCTCGGATCTTTCAGATCCCCAGAGAGGCTAATCCCGACCTCGATCCCGGTCACTGCTGGAAAAAACACCGCGAAGACGACCCAGAAACTGATGCCCTCGGTGTAGCTCGGCTGGAGGTTGGGCGAGACGAACTCGCCCCAACCACCGGTGAAGAACGAGATCAGCGCGGCTATCAGAATCGCGAGAATGCCGTACTGTATGCGAAGCGCGAAATCGGCCCCAACGTACGCAATGACGACGAACACCAGCGCGACCCCCGTCGATATCAGCCTCGGGTCGAACTCGTTGAAAAACGGAATGCTCGACATCGCCTCGGTAAAACCGATGATGTAGAACGCGACCGAGATGGCCTGGGACAAATAGAGCGGAATCCCAATCGCCCCCCCGATTTCGAGCCCCAGCGAGCGCGAGATCAGGTAGTAATTCCCGCCGGCCTTGACGTTCATGCTCGTCGCGATGGCCGAGAGCGAGAGCCCGGTCATGAACGAGATGGCGTTCGCAAGAACGATGATGATCAGCGCCCCCCAGAGGCCGGCCTGCCCGACGACCCAGCCGGTGCGCAGGAAGAGAATGATCCCCAGAATGGTGAGCACGTTGGGCGTAAAGACCCCCTTGAACGTGCCGAAACGGCCGGCCGCTGGTGCTGAAGTGGGTGTGTCGGCCATTGGGTGGTTGGGTGGTTGGGTGGTTGGGTGGTCTTTACGCCCAACGTGCTCACCATTCTGGGGATCATTCTCTTCCTGCGCACCGGTTGGGTCGTCG
>JBCDHV010000133.1:0-8801 GCA_038749615.1 Bacteroidota bacterium | reverse complement strand
TGTTTCGATCTCGACCTCGCCCTCAGACCAGAGCGGCCACCGGTGTACCTGGACGCGCAGTTTCGCCAGCACCCACACGAGGCCTTCTTTTTCCATCGCCCACTTGCCCACGCCCAACTCCACGGCATGCCGTGCCGCAAGCTCCTGCAAGTAGTTGCACAGCGCCAACGCCGTCAGCCGGCCATGCTCGTCGACTTCATACGCCTGAATCGGAAAGGTCTGAATCAAGGAGCCGGCAGCGGTTAGTGAGGGAAGCCCGAGAGGCAACTCCGGGCATGAATGGCAGACGGGAACGGAAGATCCGCTCTGCGAACTTCAATACGTTGGGGCCGTTCGTTACCTCGTAACCAAGTCGGTTGTGTCGGGTGGCATACCCAGAACGCTGAATTCAATCGCACGCACGTTCAAACGGGACTGGACATGAAAAGGCTCGAAGATGTTGTCTCTCGCGATCCCGAGATCGTAAGTGGAGCACTTGTGTTCAAGGGAACTCGGGTGCCTGTACAAGTGCTGATTGACTACCTCAAAGCCGGCGAGACCCTAGACCGTTTTCTGGACGGCTTTCCTACCGTCAGTAGAGAAAAAGCAGAGGGCTACCTGGAACTTACCCTGGACGAGGCGACGGCGCATGCCTGAGCCCACCCTACGCCGAGTTTTGCTGGACGAGAACATGGACCGCAAGCTATGAGGCTGTCTTGGATGTGTGATTTTGGGCTGCGCTCGGCTCGTTGAGGCGCCTTCGCCCCTGCGTTCTCGGTCCGTACCCCCGGTACGCACCTCCAACGTCATCGACGAATCCACACTCAACGAGCTCTCGCTCGCTCCAAACTGAACATCAAAACAGCCTTTGACGCCGCTCTTCGACGAGCACTTCCAAGTGTCCACGGTTCGTGAGATGGGCTGGGATGGGTTGAAGAACGGCAAGCTGCTCCGCGCGGCATCGTCTGTGTTCGACGTGTTCGTGACCATGGATAGGAGCCTTCGATACCAGCAAAATCTCAACGCGTTCGATCTAGGAGTCCTCGTCATTTCTTCGGTGAGCAATGCGTTTCCCGTGGTTTCTGCTCTGATGCCCAAGGTGAATGTAGCAGCTCGAATGATTGAGTCCGGTACAGCCGTCGTGGTAGAGCGCTGAGCCGCGTCTCGGCGGGGTGCACTGCTCTCCAAACCCCGCCCAACCATCTTGCAAGTTGTGGTTGATCCGGGTACGTTGCGAAGTGGGAGCCACCACGCTCCCCATTCTCCATCCTCCCCTCCCATCCCGGACGTCTCATGCGCTGGATTCTCTGCGCCGTTGCCTTCTCCTGCTCCTTCGTGCTGAGCGGGTGCTTCCTTCAAGATATCGGACGCGACGTGGTCCGGGTCGAAGCCTTTTCGCCGGAGGGGGAAGCGTCTCCGGGGACGAACTTCACCGTGCAGTTCAGCCGGGATTTGGTGGCTGATTCGCTCCTGAATAGCCGGCGCTTGGACGGTCCGCTGGCGTTCGAGCCGGCGCTGGCCGGGCGGTTCCAGTGGACCGCTGCAGACGAGGTGCGGTTCTATCCCGACGCCCCCCTCGCCCCATCGACGCAGTACCGCATTCGCGTCACATCTGACGCCGCCCGGGATGCCGGCTACAAGCTTGAAGGCGACACCGAGTTTACCGTCGAGACGCCGCGCGTCCGGGTCACCAGCGCGTCGCTGAACCTGAACTTTTTGCCCGACCGAAACGATGTCGCCGGCCTCGTAGGCGCGGTCGAGTTTAACTACCCTGTCGATCCCGAGACGGCTGGGCGGTTTATCTCGCTCCAAGACGCCGAAGGCGAGCGGGTGGACTACCGCCTCCGCACCAACGAGCCGGCGACGGTGATGGAACTCGAAGCGCCCACCGTGGCGCGGAGTGATGCGGAACGGGCCATCGAATTGCAAGTGGCCGAAGGGCTAACGCCGGTGGGCGGAAACATGGGGATGCTCGCGGCCTTCGTGGAGCCGGTGCTGCTGCCGGGGCAGGCCGATCTGAAGGTCTTCAACGTCCGGCCCATGCGCGAAGCGGAAGACCGCGGAACGGTCAAGGCGCGCTTCAACATTCCGATCCGGCTGGAGGATGCGAAGGAGTTCATCCGCGTCGAGCCGGCAGTCGATTACCGGCTCACGTCGTCGAACCAGACGCTCTCGCTGCGGGGGCCGTTCAAGGCCGACGAGACCTACCGCGTGACGTTCAAGAAGGGCCTTCGTGCCATCGACGGGACAACCCTCGCCGAGGCGTTTGGGACTTCGGTGACGTTTCTCAAGGAGGACATTCCACCGCAAATCGACTTTGCCGGCAAGGGCTTTTACCTGACCCGCAGCGGCAACCTCAACCTCGGGCTCACGACGATCAACGTCGAGCAGGTCACGGTGGAGGTCGAGCAGGTGTTCTCGAACAACCTCGTGGCGCTCCTCAACGCGACGACGCTCACGCCCGGCGAGCAGTACTGGGATCCGCAAACCGAGACGTACTACTACTACAACGAGTACCTCTCGATGAACGCGCTCGGCCGCGAAATCGCCTCGTTTGATCTTGACTTGGCGACGGTGCGCAACGACGAAGTGGTCACGCCGCTCAACCTCGAACCGTATCTCGATGGCAAAAAAGGCATCTTCCGCGTCGTCACCAGAGAACGCGAGCGCCGGTGGCGGCAGGCGACGCGCTGGGTCGTGGCGACGGACATCGGGTTGGCAGCGAAGACGTCGGGCGATGACCTGATGATCTGGGCCGCCGGCCTGGGATCGCTCGATGCAGTGGCCGGCCTCGATCTGACGCTGCGTAGCCAGAACAACCAGTCGCTCGGGACGGCGCAGACGGGGGCAGACGGGATCGCCGTCTTCGAGAACGTCTTGAAGCGCGACGATGGCTTCATCCCGTTCGTCGTCACGGCCGAACAGGGCGACGAACTGGCGTTCCTCGAACTTACGCGCCGCCGGCTCCCCACAGCCGATTTCGACGTGGGCGGGCAATCGTTTCTCGAAGCCGGCTACGAGGCATTCCTGTACGACGAGCGCGGCATCTACCGGCCGGGCGATACGGTGAAGTTGGCCGGCGTCGTCCGTGGTGAGGGTCTGGGTGTGCCAGATCGTTTCCCGGTATTGCTTCAAGTATCTGGCCCCGATGGCCGGCTGCTCGACGAGCAACGCGGGCGTCTTGGGGCCGAGGGGACGGTCGCGTTCGAGATCGACGTGCCGGGGGATGCGCGGACGGGCGGCTACTCCGCCGTGCTGAGTGCCGGCGATGCTGAGATTGGCCGGCAGCGCTTCAGCGTCGAGGAGTTCATTCCCGACCGCATGAAAGTCTCTGTCCGCACCGACAAAGACCGCTACAACGCCGGCGAATCGGTCCGCATCGAGGTGGAGGGTATGACGCTGTTTGGTCCGCCCGCGGCTGGCCGGCGGGTGTCGGCGCAGGTCGCGGTAGAGGCGTTTCCGTTCGAGCCGGAGCAGTGGCGCGGCTACTCGTTCGAGGACGACACGAAGGCGTTCACCGGCCAGTCGTTCGACCTCGATCCGGGCACGCTCGACAGCGAAGGGCGCATCCAATTCGATTATACGCTCCCAAGCAGCATCGACCCGCCGGCCAGTCTCCGTGCCGTGGTGTCGGCAACGGTCTTAGAGCCAGGAGGGCGCGGCGTGACGGGGTATTCGGGGGCAGTCGTGCATCCGCACGAGACATACGTGGGCGTGCGCAAGCAAGAGGAAGGCTATGCCGAACCGGGCAAGCCGAGCGCGTTCCAAGTCGTGAGCGTGACGCCAGACGGACAAGCGCGTGGCGGCCGGACCCTCGAAGCGACGCTGACGCACATCTACTGGCACTCCATCCTCAAGCAAGACGGCGACCGCTACCGGTACGTCTCTGAGAAAGTCGAGGAAACGGTCGCGCAACGGACGGTCCGCACCGTTCGTGGCGAGCCGGCTACCGTGAACTTTACGCCCGACGAGTACGGCCGCTACCGGCTCTCCGTCCGGGATACGGGCTCTGGAGCCACGGCAACGGCTTCGTTTTACGCCAGCGGGTGGGGCTACGCGCCGTGGGCGATGGACACGCCGGAACGCGTGGAAGTCGATCTCGACAAGGCGTCTTACGCGCCAGGCCAGCGAGCACGCGTCCAACTCCGTGCCCCGTTTGCCGGCAAAGTGTTGCTGACCGTCGAGCGCGAGCAGGTGCTACACCGCGAACTCGTCACCATCGAAGAAAACACCGCCACGGTCGATCTCGACGTGACGGAGGCCTACATGCCGAATGCCTACGTGTCGGCGCTGCTCGTGCGGTCGACGGCAGATCTGGAGCGGAATCAGCCGGCGCGGGCGTTCGGGGTGGCCCCGTTGACGGTCGACAACTCGGCTAAGCAGCTCGAGATTGCTATCGAGGCGCCGAGCGAGACGCGGCCTGAGCGCGAGATCCGGGTCGAGTTTGACGTCGACGGAAACGACGACCGGCCGTTCGTGACCATCGCTGCGGTCGACGAGGGCATCCTGCAACTCACCGATTTCCAGACCCCCGATCCGTTTGCCTATTTCTACGGCAAGAAGCGGCTGAGCGTCGACACGTACGACATGCACGGGGCGGTCCTTCCGGAAATTGCGCCGGCGCTCTTCTCGGCAGCCGGGGACGTCGAGACGAGCCGGAAACGGCAGCTGTCGCCGCAAACGGCGCGGCGCGTGAAGCCGGTCGTGTTCTGGTCCGGTTTCGTCGAGGCCGACCGGCGCGGCCGAGGGGCCGTGACGATCCCCGTACCCGAGTTCAACGGCACGCTCCGGGTAATGGCGGCAGCCGTCGCCGGCGATCAATTCGGCGCGGCCGAGCAGGACGTGATCGTGCGCGACCCCGTCGTGCTCACGCCCACGTTCCCGCGCTTCCTGGCTCCCGGAGACGACGTGCGCCTGCCGATCTCTGTGTTCAACGGAACCGGCCGGCCCGGTCGATTTTCGGTCGAGCTAGACATCGACGGCCCGGTATCCTTCGAAACGCTCCGGCAGACCGTCGAGGTACAGCCGGACCGCGAGGCCGTAGTGGTCTTCGAAGGCGAGGCTGGGCAAGCGCTCGACGACGTGCAGGTCCGCGTCCGGGCGAGTGGCAACGGCGAGTCGACCTCCTCTAGCGTCGAACTCCCCGTCCGCCCCGCGGCACCGATGCTGACGCAGGCAGGTGCCGGCGCTGTGGAAGCCGGCGAGACGGTCTCGTTCACGCTGCCCGATGGCTACCTGGACGGTACGACCGAGTTCGAGTTAGTCGTGGCGCCGTTCCCAGCTGTTCGGTTTGCCGGCAGTTTGCAGTATTTGCTCGACTATCCCCACGGCTGCATCGAGCAGACCACGTCGAAGGCCTTCCCGCTCCTCGCGTTCAACTCGCTCGCGCAGGTGGCCGAGCCGGCACTTTTCCGCCAGAACAGCGCGGACTACTACATCGAAGAGGCCATCCGCAAGATCGAGCGCTTGCAGCAGCCTAGCGGGGCGTTCTCATACTGGCCGTCGGCTGGGTACTCGAACCCATGGTCGAGCGTGTACGCCACACATTTCCTCGTCGAGGCCCGGAAAGCCGGCTATGCCGTTACGGACCGCGTCTACGATCAGGCGCTCGGCATGCTGCGCAGCACGGCGCGAAGCTACCGGGGTGAGGAAGCCTACGGGTATCAGACCGTTGCCTATGCGGCCTACGTGCTGTCCTTGGCCGGCACGCCCGACCGCGGCACGATGAGCTTCCTGCGTGAGACCCGGCGTAACGCACTCAGCGCGTACTCGCAGTACCACTTGGCCGGCGCATACGGCCTCGCCGGCGACACCCGGACGGCGCGTACGCTCCTGCCGGAAACGGTGAGCCCGACGATCAACCGGCGCGAGACCGGCGGGCACTTCAACTCGCCCGTGCGTTCGCTCGCCATCATGCTCGACATCCTCGCCACCGTCGATCCGTCCAGCCCGAACGTTCCGGTCTTGGTGACCCGCCTCATGGACCAGATGGGCGAGCGCGAGCGGTTCGCGACGACGCAGGAGAACGCGTATGCCTTCCTGGCGCTCGGGAAGGTGATGCAGCAGCAAGGGCCGGCTGCCTACGAAGGCGCGGTTCGTGTAGCCGGCCGAGAAATCGGCACGATCCGCCCCGAAGAGCGGCGGTTCTCGAATGCCGGCTGGGGTGGGGAAGAGGTAGAGATCGACGTTTCCGGCGATGGGACCGCGTACTACTACTGGCGCGCCGATGGCATTCCAGTGGATCAGAACACCGACGAATTCGACCGCGATCTACGCGTCCGCCGGCGGTATCTCCGCGAAGACGGCACGCCGTACACCGATCTCCGCCAGATCCGCCAGGGTGACCTCGTGGTAGCTGAGATTACCATCGAGGCACTGGGGCAGCCGGTGCAGAACGTCGCCGTCGTAGATGCGCTGCCGGCCGGCCTCGAAATCGAAAACCCACGCATTGCTAGCCGAGAACAGGTGAGCTGGCTTGCCGGCAAAAACGTCTACATCCCCGAGTACACCGACTTGCGCGACGACCGCATGATCGTCTACGGTACGGCCCAACGGCAGCGCCAGACGTTCTACTATGGCCTCCGAGCGGTTACTGCCGGCACCTTCGCCCTGCCGCCCATCCGCGCCGAAGCCATGTACGACCCGAGAATTGCCTCCGTAGCCTCGAGTGGTGTCGTGGGCGTGGTTGCGTTGTGAGTTTCCTCGCGTTGGGCTTGGGAATCCGCTTTCGCGTTGCGCGCTCGGAAAGGGCGAAGGGGAGAGGGCTAAGGGAGCAGTGGGAAGGGGACACAGTGGCAATGATCCAAGCCAACACTTGAGATTCTCATCCGACAATCTCTCTCCAGCGTTTTTCAATCTCAGCACGCCCCCTCCTCCGTCCTACTCCCTGTCCCCTTCACCCTGCTCCCTTACCCTCTGAGCGCCGCAGCCGCCCTACGCGAAGTGGGCAATGAGGCTGGGCGCGAAGCACTCATTCGACTTCGAGCACCCACGCGCCGGCTGGCAGGGCGGGGAGCCGGGCGATGGACCGTCGGCTGCGGGCGGCTTCGCGGGTCGAGTAGCGGCCTAAGGTCACGCGGTGGAGCAGCCGGCCTCGCGATTGCGTGACGACGATCTGGCCTTCGTATCCGTCTTCTTGGTAGCCGGTGAGCAAGCGCTGGGCGTCGGAGCGGCGGGCGTAAGCACCCAGGACCCAGGTGAAGTAGCGCTCTGCGTTTTCTGCGGTTGTGGGAGCTGCAGGTTTGGGCGCTACCGCTTTCGGATTCGTCCGCATGATCCACGGGGTTACCGGAAGATCGAGTTGCGCCTGCTCGGCTGCAGATTTGGAATCGTACCGGCCCAGGGTCACCCGGAAACGAGCTTCTCCGTCTGTGTAGGCCGAAACCACTTGCCCGGCATGGCCCTCCTTCAGGTAGTCGTACAGCGCCCGTTCGGCGTGCCGGCGCGAGTTGTACGAACCGACGACGAGCGTGTAGAAGGCATCTTTGGGAGCAAGTGCAGCGGCGTCGGCTGCTGTCTTGGAATCGGGAGCCGGCAGGGCGGTTTTTTCGACAGGCGTCTCGGCGGGCGAGGCGTCTTCTTGGGCAATTTCCTCCGCAGGTGTCGACGCGTCCGGTGCAGCCGGCTCCTTCGTTTCGAGTGGCTGGGTCTCGAGTTCTTGCGTTTCTGGCTGTCGCGTCTCGACGACCATCGGCTCGTCCGAAGCAAAGGGCGCGCGCAGCAACCAGGCATGGGAGGGCAGCGCATCTTTGACGGTCACCGCTTCCGGGCGTGTCACGTACCGGCCGATCGTGACCCGGTAGTGCGGCTTGCCGTTGACTACCGACTCGATGAGTTGGCCGGGATAGCCTTGGCCTCGGTAGGAGACCAGCAGGCTGTCGGCCTTCGGCTGGCTCGTGAGCGACGCGACCACCCACGTGTAGCCTTCCGTCAGCTTGGGCTCGGCATACGCGGGCACGCTGGGCACGTCTGGCTCAGACGTCGCAGAATCTTCCGCGGGTACCACGCGGGCCGGCTCGGCCGTGGATTCAGCCGTGTTGGAGGCAGTGTCCTCCGAGGCCGCAGCCATCGGATCGTCTGACGCGCGGGCCGGCTCCGACGAAGCAGGTGTGGCCTCAGCTGAACGGACAGGCAAGGCCGGTACAACCGCTGGGGCCGGCGTTCGGCCGCCGAACCCTCGAATTCTAAACCCAACCGCGACGGACCCTGTGAGATCGAAGCTCGACCCACCTGCTGCACCGTCGATAGCCGTATCGTCTAGGATGAAGTTGAACGAGGCCTCGTTGTACAACTGAAGCCAAGAGGTTAGCCGGACGGCCAGGCCGAGGCCTCCCGTCGGCCCAAAGACACTCTGAGACTCAGTCGACGTGCGGTGCGCGCCGGCAATCAGATAGGGATCCGCGTAGCCGTTCGAAAGGGTGAAGCGGCCCAGGAGCCGGGCGCTCGTCAACGCGGCCGTCTCGTCGATTTTCGGGTATCCGCCGCGCTGATAGTCGAAGGCCAGCGCTAGCCGCCGGCCCAACTGGTACGACAGCTCGAGGCCGATGCCGGCGTCGTTTTCTGCCTGGTAGTTGGCCGCGTCGAGGTCGCCGCCATAGTAGTTGGTGCCGTACCGGAGCCCGAAGAACAGCCCGCCCGAAGGCATAGCGCTAGGCGTGTAGTACGGGCGTGGTGCTGTGGTGCGCGTGTCAGACTGCGCCTGCGCCGGCGAAAATGCGAGCAGGGGGGCGAGCGTCAGGGCAATGACGCCGGCCAGACGAAGGATCGTCTGCATGGTAGCCTCTCTGGATGCCTCGACCGGAAGAGGAGGTACGTGTACGGCG
>JBCDHV010000132.1:0-8804 GCA_038749615.1 Bacteroidota bacterium | reverse complement strand
TCGTTCATCATGCCGAGATGCAGCGCCGAGATCAGGATCTGCTTCTCTCGGAGGAGATCGAGTTCGTCGCCGGCCGGTGGGGCCACCTTCGCGATGACCTGGCTCTTGGCGTAGAGATCGGCACGGGAAAACGCGATTTCTGCGCCCTCGGCCGTGTACTGGACATCGCTGAAATGTGCCGCGTCGCCCGCGCCAGCTTCGACGAGGACTTCGTGGCCGGCGGCTGTCAGAACTGCAGCGCCGGCAGGGCTCAGCGCCACGCGCCGTTCTTCGTTGAGGACTTCGAGCGGCACACCGATTTTCAGCGACCGCTTTTTTCGGCCCGTCGTGGCCGGCTGCTCCAACGTGAGGAGCCCTGATTGCGCCTGCGCGGCGAGCTCTGTTCCTTCGGCTAATTCCATAGAGAATCGTCTGGTGGGATGGGACCGGAAGGTACGAAGATTATCACAGGCCGCCCAATGGCCTCTGCACGCCTGGCTGATCCTGAACCGACGCGCTCACTGAGTGGACTTCCACAGCAACACGCCGCCGGCCACACTCACATTCAGCGACTCGACGGGGCGCGATGGTACGCCGGCCAGTCCAGCCGGCCCGGCAAGCGCTACCCGGTCCGTCAGCACGTCTCGGACGCCGGCACTCAGCCCGTGCGCCTCACTCCCGAGAACGAGCACATGGGGCGTGGAGGGCTCCCAGGACGCTGCGGGCGTACCATCCATGTCGGCCCCTACAATCGCGTAGCCGGCCTCTCGTAACGTACGGAGCGCGCCAGCCAGGTCCGTTGACGTACCGATCCGGGTCGCCCAGATCCCGCCCATCGTCGCCCGCACGACTTTCGGTGCAAACGCATCCGCCGTCCCAGAGCCCAGCACCACCAACTCGACGCCGAACCAGGCCGCCGTCCGGATCAGCGTGCCTACGTTTCCAGGGTCCTGCACGCCGTCGAGCGCCAGAATGCGGCCGAACGCTCCCCACTCGCCGGCCGGCACCGTTTCGAAGCGGCAGACCGCGAGCACCCCCTGCGAAGTCTCGACATCGGAGAGGGTCTGGAGCGTCGCCTGATCGGCCGTGTACACCGGCGCAGAGACCGAATCCACGAGGGCTTGAACCTCCTGCCGGCCCTGAACCTCTTCTGAGACCACGAGCGCCGTCAGCTCCGCCCCAGCCGCTACCGCCGCCTCGGCCAACCGGAGACCTTCCACCACAAACAACCCCTGCTTCCACCGGTTGCGCCGCCGGCCAAGCCCAGCAATCGTCTTCCGCAACGCATGAGTCAGGACTCGCAAATCGGATGAAGGATGAAGGATGAAGGATGAAGGGCCAACGTCCTCCTGTTGCCCTCACGGACAGCCATGACGTTCAACGCCGTTCACAGGTTTCTACCTCCTTCCGCCCCCATTTCCCCCTCAACGCCCACCAAAGCCCTTCACCCTTCGCCTTTGATCCTCATTTCCCAGCCAAGGCCCACAAAAACCCTTCATCCTTCGTCTTTCATCCTTCATCCCCCTCAACACCAACGCCCCCTTCACCCCTAATCCTTAATCCTTCTCCCTCCCTCGCCGGCTATATTCGCGACGTTTCACTCCTCTCACCAGCCCCACAGCTATGCCGTTCAAACGCGACACGCACTTCAATACCGTCGCCCGCGCCGTCTACAAAGAGCCGGCCCCGTTTGCCCACACGGACAATCCGTTCGAGTCGATGGTCGAACAGTTCGACAGTGCGGCGCAAATTCTCCGCCTCGACCCCGGCTTTTACGAGTATCTGTGCACGCCGGCGCATACCCACATCACCGCCGTCCCCATCCGCATGGACGATGGCCGGATCGAAGTCTTCGAGGGCATCCGTGTCATCCATAACGATGTCCTCGGCCCAAGCAAAGGGGGCATTCGGTTTGCGCCGGATGTCGACGTGGACGAGGTCAAGGCGCTTGCGGCTTGGATGACGTGGAAATGTGCCGTCGTCAACGTGCCGTTTGGGGGAGCGAAAGGAGCCGTCCGGTGCAATCCGCACGAGATGAGCCCGCAGGAATTGGAGAAGTTGACGCGGCGCTACACGATGAACATGATCGATGTGTTCGGGCCGGAAAGCGACATCCCGGCGCCGGATATGAACACGAACGAGCAGGTGATGGCGTGGATCGTCGACACGTATTCGATGCATGCCCGGCGCACCTCGAATGCCGTGGTTACTGGGAAGCCGATCATGCTGGGCGGCTCGAAAGGCCGGCGTGAGGCGACCGGACGTGGCGTCATGACGGTCACGATGGCGGCACTCGAACGCCTCGGCATGAACCCAGCCGAATGCACGGTTGCGGTGCAAGGCTTTGGAAACGTGGGCTCCGTGGCAGCCGAACTGCTGGAAGAAAAAGGGTGCACGATCGTCGCCGTCAGTGATGTTTCCGGTGGATACTACAACCCGAACGGCCTCAATGTAGCCGATCTGATTCGCTACGCCGCCGAAAACAACCGGTCGCTCGCCGGCTACCCGAATGCCGAAGTGATCTCGAACGACGAGCTGCTGCTGCTGGATGTCGATGTCCTGGTGCCGGCCGCCAAAGAGAACCAGATTACGTCGAAGAACGCCGAACACGTGCGGGCGCGGATCATCTCAGAAGGTGCAAACGGCCCGACGACGCCGGCTGCCGATAAGGTCCTGCGGTCGAAGGGCGCACTCGTCATTCCGGATATCCTGGCGAATGCCGGCGGCGTGACGGTTTCGTACTTCGAGTGGGTCCAGGACCGCCAAGGCTACTTCTGGCCGGAAGAGCGCGTCAACAAGCGCCTCAACCGCCTCATGAAATCCGCCTTCGACGATGTCTACGATACCGCCCAAGAGCTCGACGTCTCGCTGCGCGTCGGTGCGTACGTCATCGCCGTCAAGAAAGTCGCCGACGCCCTGAAGGTCCGCGGCATTTGGCCCTGATTGGATGTGGCTGTGTAGCAAGGTGGCTGTGTGGCAAGGTTGATGGGCTACACAGCCACCTTGCCACACCTGCTACACGACCGTTACCCGCCCGATCCTGCTAGCCGAACCGTTCCCCAAAACTGAAGCCGCTCGCCGCCGACGTTCATCATGCGACGCCGGCCGCCCATGCCACCTCGTGCGCCCTGCCCGCCGCCGGCCCGGTTGCCAAATCGTTCCCGGAGCGCCTCGCGGTCAATCTCAGGGACTTCGAAGCCTAGCCCAATGGATTGGCCTGGCTCGGCACCAATGGCCACGCTGAAGTCGTCCGTATGCCGGAGCGGGATACGCATCTCCGTCACGAGCAGGCCGCGATCCAGACGCGCCGCGAAGGCCATCTCCTCGAACTCGGCGACGGGCCAGCGCTCGGCCGGCTGCCCGTCAGAGACGATGATCAGCTCGTCGAGCGACTCGTTGAACCGCTGCTCCATCTGGCCAGGCTCACGCGTGCTGCCTTGCTGACCAGCAAATGCACCCGTTCCGAGGTCCTCGACAAACCCCATCGGATACCGAAGCCCTAGCGTCTGTGCCTTGCCTCCTGCTGGATCGACCCACACCTGCAGGCCGCGGGTGACGATCTGCCGGACCGTGGCTTCGTCCCGGGTCAGGAAAACAACGTAGAGGTCCTGCCCGTCGTTTCGGACGCCGAGCGAGAACGGCTTCCCCTCAACGGGTTGCAGACTCCCAGCCCAATCAGTGACCTGCGCATCGACGGCGGTCGCGCCGGCCGCCGAATCGCTTTCGATAACCGCCGCGCTACCTCCACAGCCGGCGAAGAGAAGAGCGCTGAATAAGACTAGGCGTTGCATCCGGACCTCGTGTTTAATCTTCGGGGGCACCAGCACGAAAGATGGCATCGCTCCAAGATCGGAAACGTCGTCCAACCGTGTCGAAAATGCGGCAGTTTTGTGTCGACAGACCTCTCGCCGGCATCCAAATTTGCATTTCGCAATCACCGATGTGCAATCTGATTACCTTGCCGGTCCACCAATCCACTCCGTGTGCTCCGTTTCCTCCTCTTGCTCGCCACGTTCGCCCTCGCCGGGCAGGCGCACGCCCAAACTCCGGCGGACAGAGAGACCCCAACGAACGTCGAGGTTCTGCAGCGGCTTGGTGTGCAGGCACTGGGCGCGGTGCCGGACACCGTGTCAACGTTTCGCCTGTCGGTGCCGGCCTCGTATGGCTACCTGCGCGCGGGCCTGACGCAACATTGGGCGCGAGAAGGCCGGCAGATCTACGTCGATGACGCTCCGGGCTTGCCCCATCTGCGCGTCGATGTCGGCGAGGCCAGTGTTCGCTTCGAGCGGGCTGGCGGGGAAGCGCTGCGCACGGCTACGCTGCAGCTCTCCCACGTGCTGACGACGGCCGATGGCCGGCTGATTTCGGAAGCGTCTTCGCGGACGGAAGCATCGGACACGGTGCCACGTGATGAAATTGACACCCTCGGCGATCCAGCGTATCCGGAGACGGTCGCTGCACTGCCCGATGGGCGCTTCCGGCGTGCGCTCGAACCCGTCCTCCTTGGTGCAACGGTGGGCACGATTGCGTATCTCTTTTTCGCCATTCGCAGCACGGAATGAGAGGGCACAGCGGCGTATTCGGAGGACTGGGTGCAGGACTGCTCGGCGCCCTGCTCATCGCAGGCTGCGCGACGCCCGTAGCCCCGTCTGGCGGTCCGGTCGATAAAACGCCGCCGGCTCTTACCGAGATGGTGCCGGCCGACCGCGCGACCAACTTCGCCGGCGATGAACTGACGCTCACGTTCTCGGAATACGTCAACGAGGCCTCGTTTGCCCAAGCGCTCTCGATCGTCCCCGATCCGGGCCGGCTCGACCTCCGCTGGAAGGGCCGGCGTGTCACGATCCGGTGGGAAGACAGTCTACGCGCCAACACCACCTACATCGTCACGCTCGACACCAAGCTGCGCGACCTCCGCAGCGTCGCTGTGCGCTCGCCGATCCTGCGGGCCTTCTCGACCGGACCCGACATCGACTCTGGGCAGATTATGGGCATCGTGCGTGACCCTGGCACTGGCGAGCCCGTACGCAGCATCGACGTATTCGCCTACGCCCCGGCCGATACAGCGCTGGTGGAGGCCGTTTACCGCACCCAAACTGGCGACGATGGCCGGTTTGCGTTTCGCTACCTCCCCGAGCGCCCATTCACAGTCGTCGCCCTGGCTGACCGCAACCGGAACCGCAGCCCGGACACTGGTGAGCGCTGGGCGGTGCCTCCCGTTCCGCAGATCATTCCGGTCCCGGACTCGTTGCCGGCCTCTCAACTCCCACCGTGGTGGACGGGCCGGCTCGACACACTCGCGCCTACCCCGCAACGGGTCCGCCCCCTCTCCGGCAGCCGGCTCTCGCTCCGGTTCGATGAGGGCATCCGCCTGCTTTCGCTCGAACCCATCACGTGGAGCGTTCGCGACACTGTGTCGGACGCAAGCATTCCCGTCCGCTTCGTCTACGTCACGCCCGCCGATCCACGCGCGGTAGTGGTAGTGACGGATTCAATGCCGGCTGGCGGCTACCGGCTCTTTCTCGGTGCCGTGTCCGATAGCTTGGGCAACGCGACGCGGTCGGCTCCGCTCCCCTTCACCGCTTCGGCCCGGCCCGACACAACGGTTGCACGCTGGCAATCGTTCTTGCCGCTCAGTCCGTATGCCGCCGATTCCGTGTTCACCCTAGCGCCGGACCAGCGTGCCGGCGTCCAGTTCACGGCCGGTCTGCCACCAGAGGATGCGCTGCGTGCGGTTCGCTCCGAATCGGGGCCCGTCGCGCTTACCACGGACGACAACGTGCGCTACACCCTCGCCGGCCCGTTGGATGCTCCCATAACGCTCTCCGTCTTTTCAGGAGCTGACACCGTTGCCGTTCAACCATTCCAGCCTATCGACGGCGAACGACTTGGGACCCTCATCGGCCGTGTGCAAGGCGTCAACCCGATTGTCGAGCTGTACCGAGCTGGCCAGACCACTCCGGTCTACCAGACCCTCACAGACACGGCCGGCCAATTCACACTGCCAGACATCCCCGCCGGCACCTACCGTCTCCGCGCCTTCGCCGATGCCGATTCCAACGGCTTCTGGTCCCCCGGCACCCTCCGCCCCTACCGCTCCGCCGAACCCCTCCGCTGGACCCCCGACACCGTCACCGTCCGCGCCCGCTGGGAATCCGTCCTAGACTCCACTCTGGTGTTGGGGTGAAGGGACAAGGGAGCAGGGTGAAGGGGACTTCTGCCAGGGTTCTTCAAACGCCAAATCTAGAGCGCCAGAATCCACCCAGCCGGCCCGGAATTCACTTGACAGGCTTCATCGAAACCACAAATTCCCCTTCACCCTTCACCCTTCACCCTTCACCCTTCACCCTTCACCCTTCACCCTTCACCCTTCACCCTTCACCCTTTCCGGTACAGCAGTTCATCCAGGCCCCAGACCGTCAGGCCGATGGTGCTGAATACGACCAAGGAGGCGATGGGCTGCCAGATCACAAGGCCGCCGAAGACGCCGAGGACGCCGCCCAGGTATTTGATGTAGTTGAGTTGCTCGTTGGTGGTACGCTTGAGCAGGTTTTCGAGCCGGCTCTCGTCGAATTGGGCGAGGTTGCTCTGGATGATGTGGTAGATGTCGATGCGCTCGACGAAGCCTAGGACCGTCTGGGTCACCCACTCCTCGATGTCATCGGCGCGAGCTTCGAGGTGCGTCGGGAGATCGTCGAGGAGCCGGTCGGCGTTGTCGAGGAGATCGTCGACGGTGGTTGGGAGGCTCAGGATGATCCGGTCGATGCGCTGCTGGAAGTCATCTTTGCGGAAGAACTTGTACGCTCGTAACGCAAGGCCTTCGATGCCGTCTCCGATGTTCTGCTCGATCTTCTCAGCGATGAGCGTAGCGATCCGCGTGCGGACTTCCTTGTCGGCCAGTACCTGATTGGCATAGCCCACAACGAGCACCTTGAGCTCGGCTCGGAACGCATCGTCTTCCACGACGCCCTTGATCACATCGAGCGCCAACTCGCGATACCGGCCAATCGCCCCGCTCTCCTGAATCTTCTGCTTGATGATCTCGGCGTTGATCAACTCCTCCGAGACGGCCTGAGCAAGCCGGAAGGTCACGCGTTCGCGTTGGGACGGAATGAGTCCTTGACCGAGGATGGGCCGGCGTTCTCTCGGCTGGAAGAGCATCGTAATGGCCAGCCAATTCGTGAGAAAGCCAATCAATCCGCTGACCGCCAGGATGCGTAGCAGTCCCTCGAACGTCACGGTCTGCCCGAAGAGCGACGCCTGCAAGCCGTTGAAGTCCCACACAAAGGAGAGCACGAAGAGCGTGCCCAGCGCGTACGGGACAAGCCGCAGCAACCGGATCGCAATGGCGTGTGAGCCGGTCCGTGGGGGCAATGTCGCCGCTCCGCTCTGCTTGCTCGGTGCCTCGGGGACATGTTGCTGGCCGTATTTGACAAGGAGCTGACCGAGTTCACGAAGCCGCGTCTGGGTAATCTCCTTGACTTCAGGCAGAGAAGGTCCTTCGCCATCGTCCATCCCCTCAGTGCCCACGGGCATGGGAAGCGTTTCGGCCTTGCCCGCAGCCTCGGGCTGGATGCTGGTTGGCTGCGTCTCAGACGCTACGGCAGGGTCTGATTCTACGGCAGGATCAGGATCCACGACAGGATCAACCTCTGCGATAGGGCCAGGCTTCGCGACAGGATCGGGCGTGGCCGGCTCCTCAGGTGAGGGCGGCAGGGCTGAATCGGAACGAGGGTGCGAATCGGACATGGTGCGGGCGAAGGGATGATCAATACGCCAGAATACGCATCGCAACTCCTTCGGATGCAGTAGCTCTCATCTTGTTCGGCCCGCCCGATCCGGCTATATTCTCGTTTGCCACTGGCTATCCACCTACCGTTGGCATGCTCCGGCCCAAGGAAATGAGGCATTCCCTTGGGTTCCCCCAAACAGACTCCGGTTTCCGAGATCCGCTTGGACGCTCTGATCGATCTTTTCTCGTCCGCGCCGGCTACGATGGCGCTACTGGTCTTCAACCTGCTCATTAGTCTCTACGCCCTCTACGTAGACACGAGCATCCTTGTCGACTGGTCGTTCAAACCCGAGGCCATCCTCGACCGCGGGCAGTGGTACCGTATGGTCACCGCCGGCTTTCTCCACGCAAGCCTGCTGCACCTCGGGTTCAACATGGTGGTGCTGTTCAGCTTCGGTTTCAGTCTGGAAGCCGTACTTGGCACAGGCCCATTCTGCCTCGTCTACTTCGGGTCGATGCTGGTGGGGCATTTGATTCCGCTCTACAAATACCGAGACCATGCCGGCTACGTGGCCGTGGGTGCTTCCGGGGCGCTGAGCGGCATCGTGTTTGGGTTTGCGCTCTTCTTCCCGTTGGATAAGATCTTCATCTTCCCGATTCCCTTCGGCATCCCTGCCCTCCTCTTTGCCATCGGGTTCATGGTCTTCACGATCTACGCCTCGCGAGGCCGAAAACCCGGCGGTGGCGTCGCCCACGAGGCTCATCTCGGCGGTGCGCTGGGCGGCCTCATCCTGACCTTCCTCGTCAAGCCCGACGTCGTCTACTTCATCATCAACGAACTCAACCGGGCGTTAGAAGCCAGCCAGGGATTCTTTTAGTGTTTAGTATTTGGTGTTCAGTGTTTGGACCTCTCTGGAACAGTTCAAAGACCGAAAGCGCTTGGCCCCTACCCGGCCTTACAGAAGGTTTTCCATGCCGGCACGCTCAGTCAACGCTAAACACCAAATACTAGACACTAAACACTCGTGCAGAGCACGCTAAACACTCGTGCGCAGCACGCCAACCTCAAACATCGCGTACTCCTTGGTCATGT
>JBCDHV010000131.1:0-8819 GCA_038749615.1 Bacteroidota bacterium | reverse complement strand
CGCCTTGTGCCCGGGATGCGGGTACCGGCCGGCACGCGTCTCGATGCCTGGATCGAAGGCTGCACAGAAGGCCCGAATCTCTCTGTGGCTGGGGTGGAGCAAACTGCGAACTACGCCTACGACGTGATGGTTTGGTCCGAGGACGGCGTCACCCTGCACGACACCCAGGGCTCGACAGCATCGCCCAACCTGCCCGACTTCCCGACGGATGTGCTCGATGGCTCGACGCGCTACCACTGGCAAATCCGCGTGCTCGATCCGAACGCCGGCTTTACGGTCGTGGCCTTGTCGGAAGTCGCCACGTTTGGGACGGCAGGGAGTGGCCCCGGTGTGCCGCAGCCGTTCGCGCCCGCCAACGGCGAGCAAGGCGTTGCGTTGGACGTAGATCTGGAATGGAATCCGCCGGCCGGCGGAGCGGGGCCGTATTGGGTTCAGGTCGCTTCTTCGATGGCCCACTTCGAAGCGCCGGCCGAGCTTCTGGTCAACGTGAGTGGAGTAGCCGGACTCTCGCACCCGTTACATAACCTGGATCAGGGGTCTGTAGTGTTCTGGCGCGTGAAAGCGTGTCAAGACACCACATGCGCCGGCCCGTGGTCGGCCATCTCATCGTTCACCACACGTACTGATCTGGACGCACCGTTCGTGCTTGGGCTTCGGCCCGATGGAGCGGGCGTCGCGACCACCTGGAGCGGCCAAGCACCCACCGATGAGCGGATTCCTGTTCTCGCGTGGCGGGCGCTCCCCGAGGCTGAGGCGTACCGTATTCAGGTCGTAGCCGATGGTCAATCGGTGCCCGTGTTTGACACCCGATACCCCGTGAACCAACTCCTTGCCCGGGCAACCCTCGACGGATACTTGGCGAACGACGACCTCTTCGATCCGGCTAGACTCAGCGGCACCCAAGAACCAGCCGGCGTGTTGATTCCGCCGGGTACGCTCGCCCAATCGGCTCGCTACACATGGCGTGTTCGTGCGGAGGCCGGCAGCGAGATCGGAGCGTGGAGCGAGGCGTGGACCTTCGAAACAGTGAGCCCCCGAGTGGCGCGGTATTACTACCTTCGCGACCACATCGGTAGCATTCGCGTCACGTTCGACGACGAGGGCGACGTCGTTCACGCCCAGGACTACTATCCCTTCGGCGAGACGATGCCCGGCCGTCGCCTTGACCGCTCCGGCAAGGCCCCTACTGAAGGCTTCACCGGCCACGAACGCGATGATGAAACCGGCCTCTACTACGGCCTCGCCCGCTACTACGATGCCGTCGCCGGCCGCTGGACCACCCCAGACCCCAACGCGGATACCTACGCCGCATGGAGCCCATATCACTACGCGGCCCAGCGCCCCATTAACATCACCGATCCAGACGGCAAGGACTGGTACCGCAACGACCGCACTGGTGAGGTGAACTGGCACGACAGCTCGGATGGGATGCTGACAATCGACGGGGTGCGACACACGAACGTCGGCACGACCCACGAAGAAGAAGTGGAAGGCGGCCGGGTGCTCTACGGCAACAGCCCCGACCACAGCCTCTTCGTGCCGGACGGCATGCACGTCATCCGCGTCGTCCGCGACACAGAAACGGACGCTTCGACGACAAGCACGTTCACGATCACCGGGACGCATTTCTCAGGCTACATACTAGAGCCAGCCGGCCCGTCGTCAACGGTGTCCATGTCGGACCGCCGGATCATGCCTGGGCCTTACCGCCTCTCTCCTCACCACGGTAGAAGGCACCGAGATACTCACGTCCTGCGCGACGTGCCTGGACGCTCAGCGATCCTGTTTCATTCAGGAAGTGAACCAGATCACACTCTAGGGTGCTTGATGCCGGGTAGCTCCCGTTCGGTAGATCGTGTTGCCGGTAGCCGTGTTCTCTTCGGCCAAGTGCGCGACTTCATCAAAGACGCGGGTTCAGACAACGTCGTTGTTTTCATATCGGAGGCTCTATGAGACTGCTCCTTCTTCTCGGGCTGATTAGTCTACCTCCTTTTCAAGCCCACGGCCAGACCATCTATGACTACGCTGAACAGCGAGCTAGAGAACTACACGCCCTGCATTCGATAGCGAAGGATCGATCTCCGGGTATGGAGCGAAGACAAGACATAAAGGCACAGGCGGAGTATCTCTATGTCGAGCGTTTTCCCGGCGACTTCGAGACATTCGCGTTGATATTTGACTTCGATTATCGCCCCAATCTTTCGCTGGAGTACGTGCAGCACTTGGAGTTCTTTTTTGGGCTCCATGTTGTGCCGCAAGACACGATGATATCACGCCTTCTGAGGCTTGGTGTTGGAGGGCGATGGGATGCAGACGCGATCAGTATGCTTCAGCAAGAGATTGACCAGGCGATGGAAATACACTCTGGAAAGACGCTCGAAGTCCTAGCCGGCTTCAGTGACGAAGATCTGGCGAGCCTCTTCCGATTCTATTTCGATGGGCCGCATCCGCCGGACGAGATCCCAGCGAAGCTCAATCCACTCATGGAGGCCGATGCTCGCGTGGCAGCAGCCATCACGGAGGCGCATGGGAAGGCCGAACACTGGCACTGATGTCGTTACCGACCACACTCGTTTCCGCTCATCTGGTATGCGCCATGAAGGTATTCCTTGTATTGCTTGCTCTGTTGGCTCTCGGTGTTCAGCTAGTCTCCGCGCAGATCTTCGTGGGGCAGACCCAATTCGGGAATGGGACGGCCAGTAGCATCGACGCGATGGTGCCCACGGACGAGGGGGCAATTCTGACCATTCGTTCTGAGGGAGCGCAAGACCATGCTTCACATCGGTTGGTCGAGTACCGGCCGGCAGCAAGGGAAGCGGTTGACCTTCCTGCTCCGTCCGTCGAGGTCGTGCACATGGGGGCAGCGATAGTGGTAGGGGAGGGGGTGTTGTATGTGGATGCTCTTCGGGAGCCCGCTGCCGAGGCTGTGGTGCTGCGTTACGTTCGAGAGGCTGCAGGATGGGCGTTTGCCGATGTAATCGAGGTGCCCGTTGATCTGCAGAGCAGCACCGTAAGTTCACTGGCGTGGGCAACTGACCATCTGGCCGTCGGGACGGTCCATGGTGCTTTTGTCTACGAGCTGGCTTCTAGAACATGGTCGCTGCTGCACGATTGGCCTGATGCTGAGGAGCACGTCGTCGAGGCTGGGCATGGATTTGCCGTCTACGATGTCGGGCGGGAGAAGACAGAGGTCAGGCTGTTCGAAGCGACGGGCAATGGGTGGCAGGAGACCTCGGCGATGACCACGCATTACCTCGATGCGGTTGGAAAGAGAGAGGCGGAGACGGGTGGGCAGCAGGGCCGGCTGTTCGGTGGGCGAGAGGTGGCCATTCGTTCAGCGGAGGGCCGGCCTGTAGAGCTGCTGGTGCTCGTCGATGCCCTTGGCGAGGTGCGAAGGTTTGCACTCGAATCGGGGCAGTGGGCGGAGACTGAGCGGTACAGCGACGCTGACTACGGCGGGTTGATTCAGGCGTTGGGCAGCAACGGGCACGCGTTGGCCGCATCGACCCCCAGCACGGTCGAGATTCAGGTCACGAAGGAGCCGGCCCAGCCCTTGCGCATCGTGATCCCTCGGTTCAGCGAGCAGGCGTTCAATGCGAGAGTCCATGCTCACGTTCACGGCACGTCTGCCTTGGTGGCTTTTGGCTCAACGGTGTACGAGGTTGATTTGAGCGAGCGTGTGAGGTTTGCGCCTGTTGGACCTGAGCTTGGGACGGCCGGCCACGTGGCGGAGCACGGTGAGTTGGTTTGGGAGCCCGTCAGTGGAGCCGAGTCCTACACGGTCGAGATGGTCAACGTCGCTGGTGGGGTGGAGCCGGTCCGTAGGCTGCTGCACTCGGACCGGGCACGCGTGTCGTACGATGCCCTGACGCATGGCGCGCGGCACGAATGGACCGTTGGGGCTCATTTTGGGGATGGTCGCTACGCCCGATCGCCGGCGTTCACGTTCGTCACGGCGCGTGGCGGGCCTGCCCAGGTGCAACTCGATCAGCCGGCGGACGGGGCGACGGTAGAGCCGTCCCTCGTGCTCTCGTGGCAAGCCGTCGATGGCGTCGAGTCCTCCTACTTTCGCTACGATGTCGAGCTCTCCACAGAGCCTGATTTCTCGACGCTCGTCAGGAACGAACGCATCACGGAGGAGAGCACGTCGCTGGTGGTAGACGGGTTGGACTCTGGTACGTATTACTGGCGTGTCCGCGCCGGCAATGCAGCGGAGCAGAACTGGAGCGACGCGCGGCGCTTCACCATTCCAACGCCCACCCACACAGACCTGGCAGAGCCGCCCGTTTCCTTCGACGTGTCGCTCTATCCGAGCCCCTCGAGCACATTTGCGCAGCTCGCAGTAGACCTGGACGTGCCGGCAACCATCAGCGTGCAGGTGTACGGCGCTGATGGCCGGCGCGTCGAGTCTGTGTCCATGCCCGTAGCCTCGGCAGGCCGGCACGTGCGGAGACTCGATACCTCGGTGTGGCCGGCAGGCGTCTACTTCGCGCGCGTCACCGCAGGGGATCAGGTTCGGACCTCACGGTTCGTAGTGTTGCATTGAACGCGCCGAACTACCGCCCGTCGGCGTCTCGGGTGTTCTTGAACGACACACCGTCGCGCCACTCCGGGAACGTGTCCTCCCCCGCCAGCCGCTTACCGACCACGTACATCAACTCGATGTCTTCTACCATGCCGGCGAAGTCCCAGGAGGCGGGGTCGTATTCGTCGGCCGGCTTGTGGTAGCGGTTGGCGCCGTACTCCTCTATGCGCTGTTCGATGGCGTCTGCCGGCCCTTCCACTGGGATCACCCCGCTGTCGAGGTAGAGGGCTGGGATGCCCACCTTCGCAAAGCTGAAGTGATCGGAGCGGTAGAAGAAGCCTTTTTCAGGCGACGGGTCGGGCCGGATGTCGCGGCCTTGTACGGCGGCAGCCTCTACGGCGTAGTCGTCGAGTTCAGAATTGCCATAGCCCACCACGGTCACGTCCTTGGTTCGTCCGTACGGACCGAGGGCATCCATGTTGATTGCAGCCACGGTGTTGCGCGTTGGAACGACGGGGTGTCGGGCGTAATACGCCGAGCCGAGTAAGCCTTGCTCCTCAGCTGTGACGGCCAGGAAGAGGATCGAGCGTTCGGGCGCGGTAGCCTCGTTTCCGAAGGCCTCGGCGAGTTCGATCAGGGCAGCCGTGCCCGTCGCGTTGTCGACGGCTCCGTTGTAAATCCCATCGCCTTCTACTAAATCATCGGTTCCGAGGTGGTCCCAGTGTGCAGTGTAGATGATGACTTCGTCGGGCCGAGTCGTTCCCTCAATGCGCCCGAGTACGTTGTCGGATTCGGAGCGGCGGATCGTATTTCGGATGGACACGCTGGCATTGAGCGGCATCGGGACAGGCTCGAAGCCGGGCTGGGCGGCCCGGGTTTTCAACGCTTCGTAGTCGAGCCCGGACGCGCTGAACAGTTGTTGAGCAGCCGGCGTGGAGACCCAGCCCTCGACTTCCACCCGGCTCATGTTTCCGTCTTCCGCCACTAGGTCGAATTGGGGGCCGGACCAACTGCCAGACACCACGGCCCACGGGTAGCCGGCTGGAGCGGTTTCGTGGATGATGATTGCGCCAGCGGCACCTTGCCGGGCGGCTTCCTCATACTTGTACGTCCACCGGCCGTAGTACGTCATTGCGTTGCCGGTAAAGAGGGTCGAGTCTTGTGTGGCAAAGCCAGGGTCATTAACGAGAATGACGGCCGTTTTCCCTGTCATGTCGAGGCCGGAGTAGTCGTTCCAATCGGCTTCTGGGGCCACGATGCCGTAGCCGACGAACACCAGCGGTGAGGTTTCCAGGTCGATGGCTTCCTGGACGCGCTTCGTCCAGCCCATGAAGTCGCGGCCGTACTGGAACGTCATCTCCTCGCCGGCACCGGAGATCCGCAGTGGCATGTCCCGTTCCGCAGTCAGTTCGACGAGTGGCACGCGCTGGGTAAACGAATCGCCGTTGCCCGGCTCTAGACCCGCTGCTTGGAATTGCTCGATCAGGTACGCTACCGTTTGCCGGCCGCCCTCGGTGGAGGGGGCCCGGCCGCCATAGCTGTCCGACGACAGAGTCTCGACGTGCCGAGCCAAGTCTTCGGCTTGGATGAGCGATGAGGCTGGGGCGTTCTGGGACTCGGTGGAGGGATCGGCGCAGCCGGCTAGCACAGCCAGCACGGCCAGAGGAAGAAAAGGCTTCACGAGATTCGGTGGACGTCTAGTTCGGCAGGAGGGGAGTTGGGGGAAAGGCGTTCGGATCTGAACGGCGACGGGGCGTATCTACGACGTTCACCACGACACTCGCAATTCCTCCCAGAGGCCCCTGAGATGCCTGACCATTCTTCCGCACCGTCGCGCGCAGCGCTCCTGCACCCGCAGGCCGTCATTTCGCGTACGGCCCTTCGGCACAATCTGCGCGTCTTGACGCAGCGAGCAGGTGCAGGCGAGGTGATGGCTGTCGTCAAGGCGGATGCGTACGGACACGGGGCTGAACAGGTCGCAGCCCTTGCGCGGGCAGAAGGCGTCCGTTGGCTCGCAGTTGCCACGGTCGAGGAAGGCCGGGCGCTCAGGGAGGCCGGCGCCGAGGAGCGCATCCTGGTTTTCGCCGCACCGCTTCCTGAGCACCTGCCGGCCTACCAGGCGTTACGGCTCGATGTCACGGCCTCGTCGCTGGCCCTCGTGCACGCGCTTGCCGAATGGGGCGACACGAACGATCCCATCCGAGCGCACCTCAAGATCGATACTGGAATGGGCCGGATTGGGATTGAACCGGAAGAGGCGAAGGGGGCCATCACGAGCTTGCGCGAAGCAGCCGGCGTCGAGTTGGCCGGCGTGTGGACGCATCTTGCTACGAGCGAGGACGAAGACCCGACGTTTACGACGCTGCAACTGAACCGCTTCCGTGAGGCATTGAGTGGCGTAGACACCGGGCCGGCGCTCGTCCACTGGTCCAACAGCGGGGCGGCGTACGGCCTACCCGCCGATGGGCGAGGAGGCTTGTTGCGGGCCGGCATCGCGCTCTACGGGCACGGCCCGACGGTTGAGGCGGAACAGGAGGTGCACCCAGCCATGCAGTTCATCGCGCCGGTTGTCCACGTCAAGACGGTAGAGCCTGGGACCCCAATTTCGTACGGGCGGACGTGGACCGCTCCGCGCCGGACGCGCATCGCGACCGTGCGAGCCGGCTACGCCGATGGGTACCCACGCCTCGCGTCTAACCGGGGCAAGGTGGGCGTCGCCGGGGGCCGCGTGCCGGTCGTTGGCCGGGTGTGCATGGACGCCCTGATGATCGACATCGGCCCGGAAGGGGAGGGGCCCGAAGTCAAGCTGGGCGATCCTGTGGTTCTATTCGGCGAAGGTGGGCCGTCTGCGACCGAGCTGGCAGGCTGGGCCGAAACAATTCCTTACGAAATATGTTGTCGGGTGTCGGCTCGGGTCCCGCGGGTATACGCTGAATAATGTGGACGTTAGCCCGCTCACCCGTTTGCCGCTGATTTCGTATCATCAAACATTCTTAACATTTCCGGTCCACGCGCTGCGGGGCCCGCCGTTTGGGCAGGGTGCTCCGCGTCTCGCAGATGCGAGCACCGCAGGCTAAACCCCTGTTTAGCCTAGCCTGGCCGGCCCAACCTGATTGAATATGATCACATCAACCCCTCAAGAAATCACAATCCTCGTCGTGGATGACGAGGAAGATGTCAATGAGATCGTATCCCACTTCCTGCGCGAAGAGGGGTACAACGTGGTCACTGCCTTCGACGGTGAAGAGGCACTCCGCAAGGTCACGCCAGAGATCAACTTGATCGTGCTCGACATCATGCTGCCAAGCGTCGACGGGCTCGAAATCACCCGCCGGCTGCGCTCGCGCGTGGAGACCGAAATGGTGCCGATCATTTTCCTGAGCGCCAAGGCCGAGGAAGACGACCAGATCAAGGGTCTAATGCTCGGTGCCGACGACTACCTCACGAAGCCGGTCTCCCCGCAGGTGTTGGTTGCCCACGTCAAAGCGGTACTCCGCCGTGCCGGCGTCGAAGAAAGCAAGACGATCACGGTCAAAGACCTGACCATCTTCGAAGACGAGTTCCGCGCCACCCTCGGCGAGCGCGACCTCGGGCTCACGTACACGGAGTTCGAACTGTTGCTCTACCTCGTGCGGCACCCGCGCAAGGCATTCACGCGTCAGCAACTGCTCGAAACCATCTGGAAAGACGCCATGATGGTGACCGAGCGCACGGTCGACGCTCACATCAAGAACCTTCGTGAGAAGCTCGGCGATTTCGCCAAGCACATCCAGACGGTTCGCGGTGTAGGCTACCGGTTCATCGAAGACGTCGAATAGCGAAGTCGCAAACGGCGGCGTGCGGAAGAGTCTGCGCGCTGCTGTTTTCGTTTTGGCGTTTTGCTTTTCGGCGTTTTGCTTCTCGAGCGTCCATGCCGTCTCAAGGCACTGCTAAATTCCCCGAACGGGCCTCGACGCAATTCTGGATGATGAGCACGTTCGCGCTCTTCGTCGGGATTGCTGTGGTCATCGTTGGCCTTTACGCGCTCGTGGCGTTGCGGGACCGGTTGGAAGAGGACGCCTTCGATCAACTGCTCGATCAGGCGCAACGCGTCGAGACGCAGTTGGAGCGGGCCAATGATGCGAACGAGCTTCGCCGCACGGCCGTCCAGGCAAGCCGGATCATCGGGGGGCGCGTCACCATCGCCCGGGCGGACTCTGTAGTAACCGACGTAGAAGACGGGCAGCCGGTGTCTGACCCGCTGGTCTTCTTCGAGGTCGAAGAGGTGCAAGAGGCCCTCGCTGGTGGCATCGGT
>JBCDHV010000130.1:0-8835 GCA_038749615.1 Bacteroidota bacterium | reverse complement strand
GGCGTCGCCGTTCCAGCTGCTACTGACAGCATGGCCGGCCATGCCGATGATCAGATGCTCGGTTTCGTGGTAGCCCTGGACGAGGGTGTCCTCGCCCGGTTTGGCCTTGCGAAACACATGGCCGAGTTCAGCGAAGCGAACCGCGGATTGCCCGTGATTGGCGTTGTGCCCGGCAGCCTGAAGCAGTCCTGGAAGCAGACTCGGCCGCATGGCTGCCATGTCTTGCGAGATCGGGTTCAGCGTCTCGACGACGGATTCCCCATTGGCGAACTGTTCAGCCGTTGATTTCGGCAGCAGGCTATTCGAGTACGTTTCCCGGAAGCCGAGGCCGGCGAGCGTCGTCAGGACCTCGCTCCGTAGCGACTCAACGGGGTCGCGCTGCGGTGGTTGGTAGGGGACGTAGAGACCGGCAGGGCGGGGGAGGTTATCGTAGCCGTACATCCGTGCGACTTCTTCGATCAAGTCGATTTCACGCTCGATGTCGGGCCGGAATGTGGGGACTCGGCACGTCAACACGCCGCCGGCTTCCGTCTCTGTGTCTTCCGTGTCTGTGTCTTCCGTGTCTGTGTCTTCCGTGTCTGTGTCGATGCCGAGCCGGTTCAGGTACGCGGCCGCCTCGTCGGCGGGGACATCGACCCCAAAGATGCGCTTGATCCGCGCGGGCCGCAGCGTAAGGGTCAGGGGTTCGATGGGCTCCGGGTAGACATCAACGATGCCATCTACGACGGTCCCGCCGGCCACTTCGGCGATCAGCGCCGCCGCACGGGCCGCTGCCCAGGCCGCACCGTTCGGGTCCACGCCCCGCTCGAACCGGTACGAGGCGTCCGTTTGTAGCGCCAGGGCCTTGGACGCTTTACGGATGCGGGACGGATCGAAGTAGGCGCTTTCCAGCACCACGGTCTTGGTGGAGTCCGTGACTTCGGAGTTGAGCCCACCCATGACACCGCCCACGGCAACGGGCCGCTCGGCGTCGCAGATGAGGACGGTGCCGGCGGGGAGGGTACGCTCCTTTTCGTCGAGCGTGGTGAACGGCTCGTCGGCTTCGGCAGCGCGGATGATGATCGTATTGCCGCTCAACTCAGCCGCGTCGAAGGCATGGAGCGGTTGCCCGATTTCGTGCATGACGAAGTTCGTCACGTCCACGACGTTGTTGATCGGCCGCAGCCCGATGGCCGTCAGCCGGTCTTGCAACCATTGCGGTGACGGCCCGATCGTCACGCCGTCGATCACCATGGCCGTGTAGCGTGGACAACCGGCGGGGTCTTCGATCTGGACGCTGATGCGTTCCGCGGCGGCTCCACCGACTGTAGGCAGCTCGACCGCCGGCTTGGAAAGCTCCACGTCGAGCACGGCCGCCACGTCGCGCGCGACGCCGAAGTGACTGGTCGCATCCGGCCGGTTCGGCGTCAGCGCGATATCATAAATCGAATCGTTCGACGAGGCATTGTGTGCTGCGAGGTAGTCGGTGAACGCTGTGCCTGGAGCCGGCTCGCCGTCGAGGACCATGATGCCGGCGTGGTCCTCGGAGAGCCCGAGTTCGTCTTCGGCGCAAATCATGCCGCGGGAGACTTCTCCGCGCAGCTTCGATTTCTTGATCTTGACCGGGACGTGTTCGGCCGGATTCTCGCGAGAGGGGAGCATGAGCGTCGTCCCGACGGTCGCGACGGGCACGTATTGCCCAGCGGCTACGTTCGGAGCGCCACACACGATCTGGACGGGTTCACCCTCGACGTTGTGCTCGGCTCCGAGATCGACCACACAGACGCGTAGCCGATCTGCATTCGGGTGCTGCCGGGCGTCCAGCACGTGCCCAACGACGACGCCGTCGAGCGCCGGCCCCATCTGCACGACCTCATCGACTTCCAACCCGAGCATGGTCAACACGTCCGCCAACTCAGCCGGCGCGAGACCGGGTTGCACGTACTCGGTGAGCCAAGAATGAGAGATGTTCATGTGGTTTGTTGGTTGTCAGTTGGGCAGTTGGGTGGGGTAGACCTACCCAACCGCAGCGAGCAAAGCGAGCGCACTGCCAGACCACCCAACCGAGAACGAGGCGTAGCGCTAAAATTGAGCGAGAAACCGGACATCGTTCTCATAGAGCAGTCGGATGTCCTTGATGTCGTGGCGGAGCATGGCGATGCGTTCGACGCCCATGCCGAAGGCGTAGCCGCCGTAGCGTTCGGGGTCGACGTCGACGGCGCGTAGGACGTTTGGGTCGACCATGCCGCAGCCGAGAATTTCCATCCAACGGCCGCCTGTTCCTGAAGGATCAGGCCACCAGATGTCGACTTCCGCGCTCGGTTCAGTGAACGGGAAGAAGCTCGGGCGGAAGCGCATGATGGACTCCGGCCCGAACATGGCCCGAGAGAATTGCCGCAGGATTTCCTTCAGGTCCGCAAACGTGGTGTATTCGTCGATGCAGAGGCCCTCGACCTGGTGGAAGAGGCAGTACGATTTGTAGGTGATCGCCTCGTTGCGGTAGACGCGGCCGGGCACGATGACCCGCACGGGCGGCTTCTGGCGCTCCAGCACCCGGATTTGCGCCGGCGACGTGTGCGTCCGGAGTACCACGCCTCCGTTGTCCGAGGTCGGTGGTTCGAGGAAGAACGTGTCCTGCATGTCCCGCGCCGGGTGATCGGGCGGGAAGTTCAGGGCCGTGAAGTTATGCCAGTCGTCTTCGATCTCAGGCCCCTCGGCCACATCGAACCCGAAGCGCCGGAAGACGCGCTTGATCTCTTCCATCGTCTCGGTGATGACGTGGAGCGAGCCGGCGGGCGTGGGCCGGCCGGGGAGTGTGGGGTCGAACTGTGCGCGATCACTGGAGCCGGCAGAAAGCAGCTCGTGCGCCCCTTCGATCCGCGACTCGGCGAGTTGCTTCAGCGCGTTGACTTCCTGGCCGTAGCTCCGGCGTTCCTCCGCCGGCACGTCCCGGATGCCGGCAAACAGCCCCGTTACGATCCCTTGCTTCCGGCCAAGAAACCGGATGCGAAACGTCTCAACGGCTTCAGCCGAGCCGAGCACAGCGGATTCGATAGCCTCGCGGACTTCGTTTAGGTTCATGGGTGGGTAGTTGGGTGGTTGGGCAGTCGGAGTTTGGACGATCCACCCTAAACAAAAACCGCCCGTCCAGGGGCTGCTTTGGGGAGCAGACTGGACGGGCGGGGCTTCTATCGTAGGGTGCGCGTGCGCCTACGCCATGGCCGCCCGGACGACGGCGGCAAACGCTTGCGGTTCGTTCATGGCGAGGTCGGCGAGGACTTTGCGGTTGATCGCGATGTCTTTCGCATGCAGGGCGCTGATGAGCCGGGAGTACGTCGTGCCGTTCTGGCGAGCGGCGGCGTTGATCCGGCTAATCCAGAGCCGGCGGAACTGCCGCTTGCGTTGGCGGCGGTCACGGTAGGCATATTGCCATCCTTTCTCGACCGCGTGCTTGGCAACGGTGTACACCTTGCTGCGAGCGCCCCAGTAACCTTTCGCATGCTTCAGCAGCTTCTTGCGACGGCGACGGGAAGCCACCCGATTGCTCGTACGTGGCATTTGTTTAGCTCGTTAAGGGTTGGAATTTGGTAAAGGGTTGGGCGGTTGGGTGGGGATCCACTCAACGCCCGCGTCAGCTAGACGTTGATCAGGCGCTTGACGCGCTTCTCGTCTGCTTTGGAGACCAGCGTGGCTTTGCGGAGGTTGCGCTTACGCTTGGGCGACTTCTTCGTCAGGATGTGGCTCGTGAAAGCCTTTTCCCGCTTGAGCCGGCCCGAGCCCGTGCGCTTCAGCCGCTTCTTTGCGCCGCTGTTCGATTTCATCTTGGGCATAGCCGATCGGATTGGCGTTTGCGATTCCCGCAGGGGAGACCCGCAAACGTGCTCCAAAAAAAGAGGCGCACCCGAAGGAACGCCTCGTCCTGCGTACAGAACATCTAAAGTAGGGGGACGGTCCCGGACTCACAACGAAGTCGGGACGTCAAGCGCCTATTTCGCCGCTTTTTTATCGGGCGACAGCATGACGGTCATGCGCCGGCCTTCCATTTTCGGCGGCTGATCGATTTTGCCAACTTCGCTGAGGTAATCGGCAAAACGGTCGAGCAGATCACGCCCGTGGTCCTTGTAGACGATGTCTCGCCCACGGAATTGAACCCAGGCTTTCACCTTGTGCCCCTGTTCGAGGAATTCCTTCGCGTGCTTCGCCTTGAACTCGAAGTCGTGCGTGTCCGTGTGCGGGCGGAACCGAATTTCCTTGAGGGTAACCGTGTGTTGTTTCTTCCGCGCTTCCTTCTCCTTCTTCTGCTTCTCGTACCGGTACTTCCCGAAGTCGATGATCTTGCAGACAGGCGGATCAGCATTCGGGGCAATCTCGACGAGATCGAGGCCACGTTTCCGGGCCAAGGCCAGGGCGTCGTCGATGTCGTAGATGCCGTGGGCCCCTTCGGGGTCTACCACGCGGACGCGAGGTGCGCGGATGCGTTCATTGATCGGCGTCGTTGGCTCTCGCCGCTGAGGCCGGCGTTGTGGTCTTCTTGCGATGGCTGTAGTGTATCTGGTTTGTTCATAAGGGAATACTGCCCTAAAGGAATGGGCAATGTTAAGATATGCTGAACAGGGGTAAAAGTTTCGGACATGTTGAGCCCGTCGCATCGTTCTCCTCTTGGCCGATGATGAACTTCCGCGAAGGGTTGACGTACGGCAGGTCCAACCAAAATCACTCATGCCTACGACTGACCTGTCTCTTACGGTAAACGGCCACGTCCACGTTCTCTCGCCGGGCGTCACCGTACCCGACGTGCTTCGTCATATCGGCCTGGATCCCGAGCAGACGGGGATCGCGGTTGCCGTCAACGATACCGTCGTCCGCCGGCGTGCCTGGCCTGATTCCGAGCTCAACGACGGCGATACGGTCGAGGTCATCACCGCTACCCAGGGCGGTTGATCAGACGGAATCCGTCTGATGGAATTATGATTTGGGATTTATGATTTATGAAGGCCGTTTGGTTGCCTTCTGCTCGCACCAAACAAGTTCAGTCCGACGGAGACCGAGCGCTGCGGGCCAATTCAGCTAACCCGCGCCGCTCCTCATAAATCCCAATTCATAAATCATAATTCCATCAGACAGATTCTGTCTGATTACCCACCGTCTCCCTAAACCCGCGCCCGTGTCCACTCCGCTTCAACTCGGCCCTGTAACGGCACACAGCCGGCTGTTCGTTGGGACTAGCCGGTACCCGAACCCGCAGGTGATGCTCGATGCCATCGAGGCCGCCGGCGCGGATGTCGTCACCGTCTCGATCCGGCGGGTGAATGTTTACGATGCCGTCCAGGGTAGCTTGCTTGGGCTCCTGCGTGAGCGTGACCTGACGCTGCTTCCGAACACGGCCGGATGCTACACGGCCAAAGAAGCCGTCCTCGTAGCCGAACTCGCACGCGAGGCCCTGGAAACCGACTTGGTGAAGCTCGAAGTCATCGGGGACGACGAGACGCTGCTGCCGGATGTCGAGCAAACCCTGAAGGCCGCACGGCAACTCATCGACCTCGGGTTCACTGTGCTGGCCTACTGCAACGACGATCCCATCACGTGCCGTAAACTTGCCGACGTGGGCTGTGCGGCCGTCATGCCCGCCGGCTCTCCGATCGGCAGCGGCATGGGCCTCGTGAATCCGTACAACCTGAGCCTGGTGCGTGATCTCGTGCCCGATACGCCGCTCATCGTGGACGCCGGCATCGGGACGGCCAGCGACGCCGCACAGGCGATGGAGTTAGGATACGATGGCATCCTCTTGAACACTGCGATCGCACAAGCGCAGCACCCCGCGCAGATGGCGCACGCGATGCGTCTGGCCGTCGAAGCCGGCCGCGCCGCCTACCAAGCCGGTCGCATCCCGCAGCGCCGCTACGCCCAGGCCTCCTCGCCAGTGTCAGGCCGGATCGGGTACTAGGGGGCGAGCCGGCAGGCTGGCGCTGAAGAATTATGATTTGGGAATTATGATTTATGAGGAGCGGCGAGGGTAAGCTAGATTCGTGTGGGCAGCTTGGTCTCCATCAGACGAAATCGTGCCCGGATCAAGCAGTAGAGGGACGAACAAACCCTTCATAAATCCCAATTCATAAATCCCAATTTCGGACATCATAATTCCCATCCCCCTTCTCCTGCTCATCGCGGACCGATTCTCAGATCCTGTGCGCCAGCAACGGCTCAAGATGGCCGTCGACGCCGGCGTTCGGTTTGTGATGCTTCGGGACCATGAGGCGTCTCCGGAGGCATTTGGGCAGGCGGGTGAGGCGTTGATTCCGTGGCTGCTGGAGCGAGACGTACAGGTGGTGGTGAATACGCGCGTTGGACGGGCGGAGCAGTGGGGGACAGGGGCGCACGTTGGGACGCGCGGGCCGGCTGTGGATACCGTTCGGAGCCGGCTCGGCGACGGTGTGCTGATCGGCTACTCGATGCACCGAGGCGAGGCGGTGCCGGAGAAAGCGGACTACGTAACGTTCAGTCCTGTTTTCCCGACATCCAGTAAGCCTGGGCACCCAGGCGAGGGGCTTCAAGCACTGCGCGACGTCTGCCGGCAATCGGCGGTCCCCGTGTACGCACTGGGCGGTGTAACTCCGGCTCGACTCGACGACTGCCGCGAAGCTGGAGCGGCGGGCGTAGCGGTGCTCTCCGCAATCATGGAAGCCGAGGAGCCGGCGAGCGTTGTTCGGCAGTTCTTGCGCGTCTAGATCGAAACGCACGCTTACCGAAACGCTCCCACCGGCACCGCGTACAGTACGCCAACGACACCAACGCCTGTGCCTGATCCCATTCTCACCGAACGACCGCTGGCTCATGAAGGCGATGGCCTTCCCGGCCCGGTCCAGGTTACCCCATCCCTGCCGCCGGCGACGCCATACAAGCCGGTGCGGTTTCGCCTGTTTCGGGCATACGCGGTCACGGCGCGTGTCCTGATCAGCTACCTCTGGCTACGTGGGGCGAAACGGCTATTCGGCGAGGCCTGGTACGAGCGCCGGCTCGAACGGGCACACCGCCGAAATGCCCGGCGCGTCAAACGGGCCATCCTGAAGCTCAAAGGACTGTTCATCAAGGTGGGGCAGGCGATCAGCATCATGTCGAATGTCCTGCCCGACACCTTTCGCAATGAGCTCGAAGGGCTGCAGGACCGTATCCCGCCGCGACCCACCCAAGACATCCAATCGCGCATCCAGCACGAGCTCGGCAAGGCCCCAGAGGCGCTGTTTGCGTGGTTCGACGTTCAACCGCTAGCCAGTGCCTCCCTCGCGCAAGTGCACCGGGCAAGCCTAGCCGATGGCCGGCAGGTAGCCGTAAAAGTCCAGCACCTCGACATCGAGGAGACGGCTGAACTCGATTTGAAGGCCATCGGCCGCATCATTTCCTTCGTCAATCGCTTTCTGAAGGTGCGCGGGATCGAGGCCTACCATGAGCAGATCTCGGCCATGATTCGCTCGGAGCTAGATTTCGGGCAGGAGGCCGCGAATCTAGAGGCCGTTGCCGCGCAGTTCATCGGGGACACCGATGTCGGATTTCCTGATGTCATCCGGGAATTTTCTAGCCAGCGCGTTCTGACGACGACGTTCGTCGAGGGCGCAAAGATTACAGATTTGACGGCGATCCAGGCGTATGGCATCGACCGCGTGCAGTTGGCCGAGCGGATTGTCTCGGCGTACTGCCGGATGATTTTTGGCGACGGGATCTACCACGCCGATCCGCATCCCGGCAACTTGTTCGTGCAAGCGGACGGGCGCGTGGTGTTCATCGATTTTGGGGCCGTGGCGCGTCTGTCCCCGACAATGCGCGAGGGGATTCCGCAGCTGCTCGAAGGCGTCTTCGGCAGCAACACAGATCGCATCATTGCCGGCATGCGCACCATCGGGTTTTTGGGCCCGGACGACGACCGTGAAGTGGCCGAGCGCGTCATGGGCTACGTCAAGCAGCGCTTCTTCGACGAAATCCGCCGCGACAGCTGGCAACTCGCCGACCTGGACGTCGACCTCGAAACGAAGCTAAAAACCATGTCTGAGCTGCAAAGCCTGGACATCGGCGTGCGGGATTTGACGCAGACGTTTCGGGTGCCCAAAGACTGGGTCCTGCTGGAGCGCACCATCGGCCTTCTGCTGGGGCTCTGCACGTACCTTGCCCCAACGTACAACCCGTTCACCACGATCCGCCCTCATTTCGAGGCCTACGTCCTCGGGCAAGACCAGACGTGGCGCGAGTACGTCCCGAAACTGCTCCGCGAAAGCGCTCGGCCGTGGCTTTCGTTTCCCCTCGATTTGCGAGAAGCTGTCGACCGCGTCAACTCCGGCCGCATCCAGGTCCAAGTACGTGAAGTCGAAGACGGGGCTCGCATGCTATACCGCCTCGGCCAACAGGCGATTTTCTCCGTCCTGGCACTCGGCAGCGGCGTCCTAGCCTACACCGCCCACACCGACGGCGAATCCACCATCGCCCTCTGGGCCACCGCCGGCGTTGCAGGTGCGCTGCTCTTCGTTCTTCGAGCCATGCGCGGGTGAGGGGGGGCTTGTGTGGCAGAGTGGCTGTGTAGCAAGGTGGCTATGTGGCTGAGGATCACGGCAATTGCCACATTTGCCACCCTGCAACACCCGAGGGGCTGAGGAGCACAAGGGCCAAGGACAAACGGCAAGATTTCAGTATCTCTGACGCCAAAACCTCCTTCCACCGACACTAGGACCACCTTCGTGCAACGCCTGCCGGATCAGAAGGGCAATGTGGCAAAGGGCCTAAGGACAAACAGCGAAGATTTCTGTATCCCCTTCACCCGTTGCCCCGGGGGGGGGGGGGGCGGGGGGGGGGGGGGGGGGGGGGGGGGGGGGG
>JBCDHV010000129.1:0-8835 GCA_038749615.1 Bacteroidota bacterium | reverse complement strand
TGCTCGGGTACGGCTGGCCGGCGGCGGCGCTGCTGGGAAGCATCGTCGGGAGCCACACGTTGCTTGCCCTGCCGCTCGCGCAACAGCTCGGCATTGCCAAAAACCGAGCGCTAGTCATCGCCACGGGCGCGACGCTGGTGACGGATCTCGTCTCGCTGCTCGTGCTGGCCGTGGTGCAGGGCGTCGTCAGTGGAGACGCCGGCCCGACGTTCTGGCTCAGTTTTGCCATCGGCGCCTCGATCTGGGGCGTGTTGGTGATGATTGGGCTGCCTCGGGTAGCGCGGTCGTTTTTCTACCGCGTCCGGCGTGAAGACGATGCCGCGTTTGCGTTCCTGCTCGCCTCGGTCTTTCTGGCCGCCTGGACGGCCTCACTCGTCGGGCTCGCACCGATCATCGGGGCATTCTTGGCCGGCATCGCCCTGAACCAACTCATCCCGAAGCGAAGCCCCCTGATGACCCGGCTCCGGTTTGTCGGTGATGCGATCCTGGTACCGTTCTTTCTAGTGTCGGTCGGGTTGCTGGTCGATGTCCGGGTGCTCGGTTCGCTCGAAGTGTGGGGCTTGGCGCTGTTGTTCACGGGCATCGTACTCGTTGGCAAGGGCACGGCAGCGGCGCTCAGCATTCCGCTGATGAAATTCTCCGTTCCGGAGGGTCTCACCGTAGCCGGCCTCACGATGCCGCAAGCCGCCGCAACGTTGGCGGTCACGCTGATCGGGTTCGATATCGGTCTGTTTAGCCAAACGGCGGTCAATGCTGTTGTGCTGGTCATCGTGCTCACGTGTCTGATTGGGCCGAGTCTGGTGCAGGCGTTTGGCCGTCAAGTGGCGCTCGCCGAGGCGTCCCGGCCGTATGAGCCGGCGAACGCGCCCGAGCGGATTCTCATTCCGCTGGCTAATCCGGACACCGAAGAAAGCCTGATGGAGCTTGCCCTGCTGTTGCGAAGCCCCGATAGCGAGGAGCCGGTGTATCCCGTAGCCGTTGCACGGGGCGGGCGCGACGAAGTCGGCAACGTGGCCGCGGCCGAACGGTTGATGGAACGCGCGGTCTTGCACGCCACGGCGGCGAACGTACGTGCGGTATCGACGGTGCGCATCGACGACAACCCCGTGCGAGGCATCGTGCGGGCGGCTCGCGAGATTCGGGCCTCGGAGATCGTCGCTGGCTGGAACGGTGAGTGGACGCCGGGCGACCGCGTCTTCGGGCATGTTATCGACGGCGTGACGGCGGAAAGCCAAGCGATGGTCGTCGTGGCGCGCCTCGAAGCCCCATTGGCTGCCGCGAAGCGCCTCCTACTTCTCACCCCGCCGTTAGCGTACCGAGAAGCCGGCTTTGCCCGTGCAGCGCGCGTGCTCAAGGTGCTGGCGAAGCAGAAAGGCCTGGAACTGGTTCTCATCGCGGAATCCACCGAATTCGAAGAAGTCGATGCCCGCTTCGACGCCGCGCGCCCGGACGTGACGATCGAGCCGCAGCCGGTCAACTCGTGGCGAGACGCCGTCCGCACGCTCGACGAGATTGCCACGACCGGCGACGTGCTCGCGCTCGTCGATGTGCGCCGTGGTGCCGTGGCGTGGCGGCCCTCGTTGCGCCGGCTCCCTCGCGTTCTGGCGCGCCGGTACGAGCAGCTCGATCTGCTCGTGTTGACCTTGCCTGAGTCTGAAGTCGTGCAGCTCCGGGAGCAAGGGGCCAGTGGCCCAGACGCGATCGCGCTACCCGAGGAGCACATCGTCATGAACCTCCCGTCGGTCGATATGCGAGAGGCGGTGGCGCGGACCCTCCAGCCTGGCTTCCCCGGCGACAAAGTGACCGTGTCTCGCCTCGTCAACGAACTGACGGAGTGGGTCGGCGACGAGCCCCCGGTGGTCACGCCCGGTGTCGTATTCTATCATCTCCACACCCGCCGCGTCGAGCAGCCGATGACCTTTTTCGGTCTCTGCCCAGACGGTCTGCCCATTCCGCTCACCGGGTCGCCCGTGCGGGTGTTGATGATTCTCCTGGCACCGTCCGGCATGGACACCGACCTCTATCTGCGCCGGCTGGCCCTCACGGCCCGGCTCGTAAATTCCGAATCCACGGTGGAAGCCCTGGTCGATGCCCAGTCTGCTTCCGAAGCCCGCGAGATCCTGCTCGACGCCTTAGAAACCACTAGCGCATGAGGCCTTCAGGGCGCTATCTGTATCGCCACATGAGAGCGCCAAATGAGTGAGCCAGAGCAGGCGAAACTCGGCTCTAGTGCCTCCGTTGTTGACTCACCTGAGCTTATCCCTCCTCCTTCGTTGCTACCATGAAATATCTCCTCTTCCTTTTCCTTCCCCTCCTTGTGGCCGCCCAGGATACAGCCCTCACCTACCAGATGCCCGTTCCGGAACTGGCGCAGTTGGTCGATGCGCCGCGCACGCCTGGGATCTCCCTGAGCCCGGACAACGAGACGATGGCGTTCTTCGAGCGTCCTGGTCTGCCCGGCATCGATGAACTCGCGCAGCCCGAACTGGGGCTTGCCGGCGTCCGGATCAACCCGCGCACGAACGGCCCTGGGCCAACACGCACATCGACGTTTTCGGGCCTGGCGTTCCGGGCCGTCGAGGCCGAGGGCGATCCAGAGCCCGTGACAGGCCTGCCGGAGAACGTCCGGATGCGCAACCCGTCGTGGAGCCCGGATGGCCGCTACGTGGCGTTTACCCTGGACCGTGACAACCACGTCGAGCTTTGGGTGGCCGATGTGGAGGCTCGGACGGCCAAACAGTGGATCGAGATGCCGCTGATCGACGTGATGCGGGGGGCACCGATGGTCTGGCGGCCCGACGGCTCTGGTGTCATCGTACGTACCGTGCCGGCCGGCCGTGGCGATGTACCGCAGGAGGCCACGATTCCCACAGGCCCCGTCGTGCGTGCTTCGTCTGGCGAAGCCGCGCCGGCTCGGACGTTCCAAGACCTCCTGGAAAACCCGCACCACGAGGCGCTGTTCGACTACTACTTCACGAGCCAACTCGTCGCGGCCAACCTCGACGGGACGATGGCGATGGTTGCTGAGCCTGGCATCATCACGAGCATGTCGCCCTCGCCAGACGGCCGCTACCTGCTCGCCGAAACGCTGCAGCGCCCGTACTCCTACCTCGTGCCTTGGTACCGTTTTCCCGTGACCACGCGCGTGCATGATGCCCAAACCGGCGAGGCGGTGCACACCGTGGCCGAGTTGCCGCTCGCCGAGAACGTACCGATCGCGTTTGGCAGCGTGCGCACGGGCCGGCGAAGCATCGAGTGGCGCGCCGACGTGCCGGCGACGCTCGTCTGGACTGAAGCGCAAGACGGCGGCGATGCCGGTGCTGAGGCGGAAGTCCGCGACCGGTTGTTCGTGCAGCCGGCACCGTTCAACGAAGCGCCGTCGGCTTGGGTCGATATGCCGCTGCGGTACAACGGCGTGGTCTGGGGTGATGGCGAAACGGCCATGGCCTACGAGTACCGGTGGCAGAACCGGATGCTGCGCACGTACCGGCTCCGCCCGGACGATCTCGATGCCGCGCCGGAGATGCTGTTCGAGCGCTCGTTCGAGGATCGCTACAACGATCCCGGTTCGCCGATGACTCAGGAAAATGAGTCGGGCTACGACGTGCTCATCATGGACGGCAACGCCGTCTTCATGAGTGGCGTAGGTGCCTCCGATGAGGGCAACCGCCCCTTCGTGCGCCGCTTCGATCTCGAATCGAAGGACATGACCGAGCTGTTCCGCTCGGAAGCCCCCTACTACGAACGGCCGATTGCCTGGCTCGACGTAGACGACCAGCGCCTACTGACCCGCCGCGAGACCGTCACCGACCCGCCGAACTACGTGGCCCGGGATCTGGAAGCCGGCACCGATAGGGCCGTCACGTCCTTCCCGCATCCGTATCCCGACTTGAAAGGCGTGCAGAAGGAAACCATCGAATACACTCGCGCTGATGGGGTGCCGCTCACCGCGACCCTCTACCTCCCCGCCGGCTACGACGCCCAAGCCGACGGGCCGCTCCCCGCGTTCGTCTGGGCCTACCCGACCGAGTTCAAGAGCGCCGCTGCTGCCGGCCAACGCTCCGACTCGCCCTACCAGTTCACGCGGGTGAGCTACTGGGGTGCGGTACCGTTCGTGACACAAGGCTATGCCGTGCTGGATGATGCCTCGTTCCCCGTAGTTGGAGAGAACGAGGACGAGCCCAACGATACGTTCCGCGAGCAACTCGTGATGAACGCCGAGGCCGTGATCGAAGAGGGCGTCCGGCGCGGCGTCGTCGATCCCGAGCGGGTGGCCGTCGGTGGGCACTCGTATGGGGCATTCATGACGGCCAACTTGCTGGCTCATTCGGATCTCTTCCGGACGGGCATCGCACGCAGCGGCGCGTACAACCGCACGCTCACGCCGTTCGGGTTTCAGCGCGAAGAACGGACCTACTGGCAAGCGCCCGATCTTTACGCGTACATGAGCCCATTCATGCACGCCGAGAAGATCAACGAGCCCGTCCTGTTGATCCACGGACAAGCCGACAACAACCCTGGAACGTTTACGCTGCAATCCGAGCGTCTCTACGGCGCACTGAAAGGCCTCGGGACGGAAGCGCGCCTCGTGCTGCTGCCGGCAGAGAGCCACGGCTACCGCGCGCGCGAGTCGGTGCTGCATATGCTCTGGGAAGAGCACCAGTGGCTCGATCAGCACGTCAAACAGGCCGTTCCAGAAGCCGGCAGCCGGTAGAGCGTGGCAGGGTGGATGAGAGGGAGGGTTGAAGAGTAGAGGCGTGTGCGATAAGCGGCTCACAACATTTGGCAGCGTGGTTGGAGAAAGGGTGCTAATTTTTTCGCACTCCTTCCCAGTCACGCTGACCAAACCCTTCCATGCGACTACTTTTCTTGTTCTTCTTGGCGAGTGGACTCGTCACCTCTGCCGTCTCCCAATCTTTACCGACTGACGTATCCCTCACCGAACTGTCGGCCGAGGAGTTGGAAGCTGAGGCACAAGTTGCCTACGGAGCGGAGCGCTACGCGGAGGCCGGCCGGCTCTACCAGGCCGCGCTCGATGCCGGCTCCACCGAGTCTAGCACGGCGTACAACGGTGCGTGCAGTTTTGCTCTGGCGGGCCAGACTGAACCAGCGATCGAGTTGCTCCAGATGTCCGCGGACCTCGGCTTCATGAAGGTCGATTTGCTCGGGCGCGACACCGATCTCGATTCCATCCGTGACCATCCCCGGTGGCCGGCGATCGAGGCGCAGATGAAGCGCACCGCAGCCGCGCACGAGCGCATGTGGAACAGTGAGGCGATGCGCACGCCGTACGCCGAGAACCTGTCTGACACAGAGAAAGTCGCTGGCCTGGCTCGCCTGTGGGCCGAGACGAAGTACAATTTCGTCAACTTCGACTTGGTGGAAGAACTCGACTGGGACTCGCTCTTCGTGGCGTCCATTCCCAGAGTGCAGGCCACCACGTCGACGGCCGAGTACTATCAGGTGATGCAGCACATTGTCGCCCAGCTCAAGGATGGGCATTCGAACGTCTACTCGCCGTTTCCTCTTGCGGACGTCCTGCGTGCGCGGCCGGCGTTCAGAACGCGGTTGGTCGGGGACCAAGTCGTCGTCGCGTATCTCCAGGACTCGACCCTGGCCGATCAAGGCATCCGTGTAGGCCAAGAAGTGCTGGAAATCGACGGAACGCCGGTGCATGAATACGCCGCGGCGCACGTTCGGCCTTATCAAAGCGCCTCAACGCTGCAGGACCTCGATGTACGCACGTACGAGTATGCTCTGCTCGCCGGTGATGCCTCGAAGCCGATTGCCCTGACGCTGCGCGAGCCGGATGGCACCGTAGTGACCCGCGAGGTGTGGCGGGAAACCAACGAAGAGCGGCGAGCAGCCGACCGGTCGAGCCCTCCATTCGAGTTGAAGTGGTTGCCAGGGAACGTCGCGCACGTGGCGGTCAACTCATTTTCGTCGAGTGCATCGTACGATGCGTACATGGACGCCTACGACGAGATCGTTAAGGCATCGGCTATCGTTTTTGATGTGCGCAACAACGGCGGCGGCAACAGCGGTTACGGCTGGAACATACTCTGCACGCTTACAGACGCCGGCACCGTCCAGGTAAGCTCGTGGTACACGCGGATGTACCGGCCGGCCTACCGCGCCTGGGGCCGGCAGGAGGGTATAGACGGAGAAGACGAGAACAACTGGGGCTGTGCGGGCGGCCAGCACTACGCCGGCCCGGTGGCGGTCCTGACCTCGCCGCGTACGTTCTCGGCCGCGGAGGACTTCGCCGTGGTGTTCGACGCGATGGACCGGGGCTTACTCGTCGGCGAGAAGACCGGTGGAAGCACGGGCCAGCCGCTGTTCTTCGAGTTACCTGGTGGCGGTGGGGCGCGGGTCACCACGAAGCGCGACCGCTACCCTGACGGGCGCGACTTCGTTGGCGTAGGAATCATCCCCGATATCGCGGTAGCTCCGACGGTCGAGAGTCTTCGGGCCGGCACAGATCCGGTTTTGGACGCAGCCATCGAGGCGGTGCAGCGTTAGGTACTCGTGCTGGAATAAGTAAAGATCGGGGCTGACTCTGGGTAGGGTCAGCCCCGTTCGTGCATATGAAGACGACTTCACGAAACCTGCATATCGCAAGGTCGTAATGATCGATGTGGACGTTTTTGTTCACAGATACTTCTCCTGAGCCATGCGTGTACTTCGATTCACATCACTGTTGACCGGCGCAGCCCCGCGCTGCGCCCGGGACGCATGGCTGGCGTTTCTGACGCCACTTGAACGCAGGCGCCGAGGCTAGTCAAGGACTCGCGCTCCGGCCTGGGCGTTGCGGAGTAAAAGTGATCATGAACCGTTGGGGCACCCCGTGCTACGCTTGGTTTTCGATAGCTCCCCACTCGTTGCTACCCCTCGCCGGGACTAAAGTGCACGTGGACCCGCTGCGCTTCCAAAGTCAGAGATCTCAAGGCGAACGATCTCTCACGCGGCTCACGCAACGCGCTGTCTCCGGTCTCAACCGGGCGTGCGAGGCCTTATCCGGGCTTGAACGAATTGACCGTTTTGTTGCACGGAAGCTATGTGCTCCGAGCCTTGGCCCACAGTTGTAGCTCTAGCCGGCTCTGCCGGACTTCTATCTGATGTTGTGCTGCCCTTGCGGAGGGTGACATGTACCGATACAAAAGCCTACTTGTACACCTGGATCTCACCGGCTCAGACGAGTCCATGATCCAGTATGCCCAGTTGGTGGCCTCTATGGCCGGCTCAGACCGTGTGCGGTTTGTGCATACGGTCCCGCCACCGTTGGCCATCGGTGAGTTCTATCCCCGTCTCAACGCGGGCATCGTTGCGTCCGACCGGGACGCCGCGATTGAACTCGAAGCGCGTATCGATCATCACTTCCGCGCACCCGGCGGCACAGAGACATCAACCGAGCTACTTCGAGGGACGCCGCTGTCGGCCCTGCTGAGGACCACGCGGGCGGACGCAACGGATCTGGTGCTGATCAGTGCGCGCAACAGATCCCTGGCCAACCGTCTCGTCCGCAAGGCTCCATGCTCCGTGATGGTGGTGCCGGAGAAAGCGCCGGCCATCATCGAACGGGTGTTGGTGCCCGTGGACTTCTCCCGGCATGCTGCCGACGCCGTCGAGGTTGCTGCAGCGTTTGCCGAGGCCGCTCGTTTGGATGACGTGCACGTGTTACACGTTTACGACGCGCCTCGTGGCGAAGAGGAAGCCAAGCTGCGGCAGGCACTCGACGCGCGCTACGTCGCGTTCGCTGAGCAAGTCAACCTGCATGGGCTGGACCCGGTGCCGCACTTCGTGCGCGCTCGCGAGGTCCCTGAAGCGGTCCATGCATGGACGATGACGCTCGGCGTCGACCTCGTCGTGATGGGCACGCGAGGCCGGACCGACAGCGCGGCGGTTCTCGCCGGCAGTGCAACGGAAGCGATGGTGCGGACGGCTTCCGTCCCGGTCATCGCGGTCAAGCGCAAGGGATCCACACTCGGTTTACTCGATGTCCTGCTCGGTACTGAACGCAACGACGCGGGCTTTGAGGCCCGGGCCGCCCTTGCTCTAAACGGTATGCCGCTCTGAGCCCTAGCCTCGGCGCGCCCCACTTTTTCTGTCTTTGATCCTTTAATCCGTATCCGTCATGCCTCTGATCGTCGAAATCACGCTCTTTCTGGGCATTCTGATGTTCCTCGGTGCCATGGTCGCCGGCCTGTACTGGCTCGACCGGGAGATCGCACCCGCCTTCGAGGACGAGTCGGTTACTGTCCTGCAAGTCGTACCCGCTGCCGGCATTCCGCCGGATGGCATCCCGCGGAAGGCTCCCGTGCAGCTGGTGGTCGATGATCCCAAGCTGGCGGCCTAACGCCTGACGTGGCCTAACACAAACTCCTTGAGATGCTATGTCCTGAATGAGGCATCTCCATGAGACCACAGACGCCCGGTGCACTCCGTTGCATCGGGCGTTTCGTGTGGATGGGCAGCAGAGGGTCAGGGATCCGAATAGTCCTGCGAGGGTACGGCGCACGTCCCCGGGTTGGCTCTGTTCTACCTGCCGTCACCCGCTTGCTGCCCTATGCCTGGCCGTCTTTTCAGCTTTGGTGAGACCCTCTTCGATGCCATCGAGGCTCGGTGGGAGACCGATGCGGTCCGCCGCGCCGCCGGTACGGTGCTCGTCCTGGTGTTCATCGGCGCGCTCTCGGCAGTCGAGTTGAACCGAAGAGGCTGGCTGCCGGCTCCGTTCTCGGAAACGATCTCGACGAACCACTTCGCCGCCATCAGTTTGGCCTTCACGGCGCTATTGGTCATCGAAACCGTCTCGCTCATCCTGGCGCTGGCACGCTC
>JBCDHV010000128.1:0-8865 GCA_038749615.1 Bacteroidota bacterium | reverse complement strand
GCGAGTTGCGTGCTATTCTGAAGGCGCTTCGGCCGGTTCATCTAAGGCATCTGGGTCTGGTCACGGGACTGAAGACGCTCGTGTTTCAGTTCTGCGAACGGCACCCAGAGGTAACCGTGCTCATCGAATTGCCAGAAGAGCCGGTCGAGCTAGACGGAGAAACCGAACTGGCCTTGTACCGAATCGCGCAGGAGGGCCTCAACAACGTCGGCCGGCACGCCAACGCCACGCGTGTCGACCTCACGTTCCGCGTCGGCGACGGCGCTGCCACCCTCGAAATCCGCGACGACGGCCAAGGGTTCGAGATGCCGGCCAAGGCCATCGACCTGGCCCGTGCCGGCCATTTTGGCGTCCTCGGTACGATGGAGCGCGCCGACATGCACGGGGGCCGCGTGGACCTCAAAAGCAGCCCCGGAGAGGGGACGTGGCTGCACGTGTGGATGCCGATTTAGAAGAACGCGAGGATGGGGTCGGACCCCTCCCTCTACAGGTAAGTGAAGCCTCGGATTGCGCCTTGAGGATGATGTAAGTCCTTTAAAAGGATGTTGTCGATTTGCGCAGGGGGTCGGACCCCTCGAGGGGTCGGACCCCCCAATTCCATCGAAAGGAGAAGGGGCAATAGAACGAAAGACCACCGTCCGCGCTGGACGGTGGTCTTTGTTTTACGAGCCTCCCCGCCGGCCTGTCTCGGAAGCCGGAATGATTGCGAACTCGACCCAGCACACTGTCATGCGTCTCGTTTACATGTTCTTTCTCATCGCCGGCTTCACGACGCTGGATCTACACGCTCAGTCCCCAGGCTTCATCTACCGGACAGGCAATCCAGCTTCGGAAAGCCTTGTGAAACTAGCTGCGGATGGCTCAGGTGGCGTGTACGTGGCAGCAGCCGGCACGGGCCAGGGGGCCACGTACACGGACGCGAGCGGTGGCTTTCAACTGCCAGGCTTCAGCGATCCAGCCACGCTTACGCTCATCCACTACGCCTCTACGGGGACGGCGCTGTTCGTCTTCCGTCTGTCCTCGACCGATAAGATCGATTCACGTGGGCTCGCTCCTGCCCCAAACGGAGGCGTATACGTGCTCGGCCGGTACCGAGGCACGGTAGACTTCGACCCTGGAGCCGGCACGGAAACCCGTACGTCCTCCACAAACCAGACCTTCGTCGCGGAGTATTCGCCGAGCGGTGGATTCCTTGGTGTCATGACGCTCGACATCGATGGATTCCCGGGTGCTATCGCGCGAGATCCATTCACAGGAGGCTACGTAATCGCCGGCGACTTCAGGGGGAGCGCTGATTTCGACCCCGGGCCCGGCGTTGCGAATATCACGGCTAACACAACGCCTGCTTCCATGTACATCGCTCGGTACACGACCGCAAATACCTACATCGAGGCCTCGGCCATCCTGGCACAGGGAACTGGGGCTACAGATGGCATTCGGCCATTTGCGTTGACCGCCGACGCGTCGGGGACGGTCTACATCGGGGGGGCTGTTCTTGGGACCGTTGACTTTGATCCAGGCCCAGGGACGATCCTCGGCGGCCCCTCCGGTTCTTCGCGCGCATTCGTGCTTGCTCTGGGAAGCTCCGCCCCTCCAAAACAACAAGTGTCGACGTACAAATGGCGGCTCGTCAACGCTCAGGTAGGCGCTGCTAGCCCTGCCGGCCGGACCTTCGATCTCGTCTTTGGAGCGAGTGGGAAGCTCTACGCGGGGGGATGGTTCAACTACAGCACCTCCTTCGACGGGCAGGTCCTCGATACAGGAAACCCGACGGGTAACGAACTGGACGGTTTCGTTGTAGAAATCAATACCTCTGATGGGTCTGTGAGCGATGCGTTCAGTATCGGTTCGCCGTCTCTCGATGACTATGTCGAGGCCCTCGCGTATGACCAAAGCACCGGAGATCTCTTCGTCGGCGGGCAGTTCAAGGGCACGGTTGACTTCGATCCCTCACCCACAACGATGCTTACCCGCACTACAGGGACTTCTTCGAGCACGGGAGACCTCTCCCACTTTGTTGCCCGCTACTCGGGCCAGACGCCGATCTACGTCAGCACGAAAGACGGGGCCCCCGGCAGAAGCCTCGTGAACGAGATGGTGCTTGGAGCCAATGGTGGAGCTTACGCAGCCGGGCTGTACTTCGCAGGAGGCGGCCAGCAAAGTCCTGATTTCAACCCTGGATCTGGAGCGGCGAACATCAACAACGCCGGCGACGCGGATGTCTTTATCCTCGGGCTCCAGCCAAACGGTGCCCTGCCCGTCGAGTTGACCCATTTCGAGGCGGTCTCCGACGGCTCGGACGTTATGCTGTCCTGGGCCACAGCAACCGAGACGAACAACGCCGGGTTTGCGGTCGAGCACGTCGCGCTCGACGTGGCGGGTGAGCCGGTAGCAGATAGCGAGTGGCGCGAGGTAGGCTTCGTTGAAGGAGCCGGCACGGTGGAGTCTCCCCGCGCGTATGGTTTCCGCGTCTCGGATCTGCCGGCGGGGACGCATTGGTTTCGGTTGAAGCAGGTAGACTTTGACGGGGCGTTCGAGTATTCGCCCATCGTCGAGGCGACGGTGGTGCCGGCGGGCGCGTCGTTGGCGGTGTATCCGCAGCCGGCTGTTGGTTCGGCGACGGTGGTGGTGGAGCTGCCGCGCCGTCAGCGGGTCAAGGTGCAGGTGTACGATCTGCTAGGCCAGGTAGTCGAGACGCTGCACGCGGGCGAGGCGGAGGGCGCACTGCAACTCGAAGCCGGCGCGGGCTTGCCGGCGGGCGTCTACGTCGTCCGTGCCGAGGGCGAGAGCCTGAGCGTGAGCCGGCGGATCGTTCTGGCTCGCTGATCGCTTCGCGTGGATACGTAGGTTCGTGGTCTGTAGTACGTAGAAGAGGAGGCAAAAGTCGCCTGCCATCTACATACTACAGACTACAAACCTACGTACCTACTGTCATCGCCTCGGCGATGAGACCTAACCCATTCGTCCAATCGTAAACTTGTGAGCCAGCCGCTTCCTATCCGTGTCTTTATTGCCGACGACCATCCGACGTTTCGGGCTGGGCTGACGACGTATTTGCGTGAGGTCGACGGGCTAGACATCGTCGGGGAAGCCTCAGATGGCGTGGAAGCATTGAACAAGTGTCTCCGGCTTCAGCCAGACGTCGTGGTGCTCGATCTCGACATGCCGAAGATGCCGGGACTCAAAGTGACCGATCAACTGCGCAAAGCACTGCCGGATACCGTCGTCTTGATCCTGAGTGCGTACGAGGACCGCGATCTCATCTTTGGTGTGTTGGACCGAGGGGCAGCCGGCTACCTCGTCAAACATGAGTCGCTGTTCTCTATCGCCGAGGCCATCAAAGGCGTAGCGCAGGGACAGACGGGCTGGCTGAGCCGGCGGATCGCACAGCTGTTCGTTGGGAGCTCAGCAACCTCGAACAAACCGGATCCACTCGCCGATCTCAGCGAGCGGGAGCACGAAGTAGCCCGATGCGTCGCCGAGGGACTCAGCAACCGAGAGATCGCTGACCGTCTGTTTGTAGCTGAGAGCACGGTCAAGAAGCACGTGAACAGCATCTTTGAGAAGCTCGGCATGCAAAGCCGAAATCAGCTGATCGCGTGGATGTGGAAGAACGGGTTGATGGCGTAGCTTACAGCGTCATTGCATGAAAAACGCCGCTCCGGACAGGTCTGGAGCGGCGTTTCACTAACGTGAGTGTGGGACCTAGCGGGCGCCGACCGATCCCATAGAGACACGGACCCGGTTTCGGGCACGTTCCAGGGCTTTCTCCGCTTCTGCGCGTTCCTCTGAGGTTGCGTTGGCCAGGGCCTCGCGGGCGCGTTCTTCGGCCGCCTGCGCGCGCTCGACATCGATCTCGGAGGCCGGCTCGGCAGACTCAGCCAGAAGCGTGACGCGGTTGTTGAAGACCTCGACGAAACCTCCGCTCGTGGCGAACTGAACGCGCTCGCCATTGGCCGAAGTGACGTACACCGAGCCGACGCCCAGCACGGCTACCATCGGGGCATGCCCAGTCAGAACCTCGAACGATCCGTTCTCTCCCGGTGCCCGGAAGCGGGTGGCTTGCCCACGAAAAACGTTGCCGCTAGGCGCTACAATGTCTACGTGCAACATGGTAGTTGGATGGTTGGGTGGTTGGGTGGTTGGCGGCTGGGTAGCCCAGAGACTACCCAACCACGAGCCTGCGCAGCAGGCGAACTACCCAACCGTCAAGCGTTCGCGAGCATTTTCTCGCCGGCTTCGATGACCTCTTCGATGGCTCCTTTGTACACGAAGGCGCTTTCTGGCAGGTGATCCAACTCGCCGGAGAGGATCATCTTGAAGCCACGAATGGTGTCGTCGATTTTGACGTATTTGCCCGGGTTGCCCGTGAACTGTTCGGCCACGAAGAACGGCTGTGACATGTAGCGCTGCGCTCGGCGGGCACGGTTCACGACCTGCTTGTCCTCGTCGCTCAACTCGTCCATGCCGAGGATCGCGATGATGTCTTGCAGTTCGCGGTAGCGCTGGAGCAAGATTTTGACGGCCTGCGCGGTGTCGTAATGATCGTCACCGAGAATGCGGCGGTCGAGAATCCGGCTCGTGGAATCGAGCGGGTCAATGGCCGGGTACAGGCCGAGGGAGGCAATCTGACGTGAGAGCACCGTCGTGGCGTCGAGGTGGGCAAACGTCGTGGCCGGGGCCGGGTCTGTGAGGTCATCCGCCGGCACGTAGACGGCTTGGACGGACGTAATGGCGCCGTTTTTCGTCGATGTGATGCGCTCTTGCAGCTCACCCATTTCGGTGGCGAGCGTCGGCTGGTAGCCCACAGCAGAGGGCATCCGGCCGAGGAGGGCAGACACTTCCGAGCCGGCCTGCGTGAAGCGGAAGATGTTGTCGACGAAGAGCAGCACGTCGCGTCCACCTTGATCGCGGAAGTACTCGGCGATGGTCAGGCCGGAGAGGGCCACACGGGCGCGGGCTCCGGGCGGCTCGTTCATCTGGCCGAAGACGAAGGTGGCTTGGCTGTCCTTGAGCTTTTCGAGGTCGACTTTGCCCAGGTCCCAGCCGCCTTCTTCCATCGAGTGCTTGAAGTCCTCGCCGTAGGTGATGATGCCGGACTCCAGCATCTCACGCATCAGGTCGTTTCCTTCACGGGTCCGCTCACCCACGCCGGCGAACACCGACATTCCGTCGTGCGCCTTGGCGATGTTGTTGATGAGCTCCTGGATGAGCACCGTCTTACCGACGCCGGCTCCACCGAAGAGGCCAATCTTACCACCCCGGGCGTAGGGCTCGAGCAGGTCGATCACCTTGATGCCCGTTTCCAGCATCTCGACGGAGGTCGACAACTGGTCGAACGACGGCGGGGACGCGTGGATGGGACGGGTGCCTTCGGCCTTCGGCTGCGGGAGACCATCGATGGCCTCACCGATGACGTTGAAGAGCCGGCCGCGGACCGCCTCGCCCACGGGCATGGCGATGGGCTGGCCGGTGGCTTGAACCGCCGTGTCGCGCGTCAGCCCGTCGGTCGAGTCCATGGCGATGGCGCGGACCCGGTTTTCGCCGAGGTGTTGTTGGACTTCGAGGACGAGGGCGCCCTCTTCTCGGTCAATCTGGAGCGCGTCGAGAATGTCCGGGACCTGGCCTTCAGCGAACTCAACGTCCACCACGGGGCCAATCACCTGAACGACGCTGCCGTTAGCGTTGGTGCTCATTAATCGAATGGGTGTCTAAAGAAAGAGGTATTGCGGCTATCTGACGCAAAAACTACCAGTGGGATCTGCGGCAACGTGCGAAGACGGGCCGAAATCGGCCACCCGATCCAGCACGATGTCCGGGACATGCCATGTCCCAGACATCGACAGACAGGTGCGCGTTACGTTCAAAAACCAAGGCCAATCTAGTAGCCGCATCCGGAAAACACGCAAAACGGCCCACAAGAGCAGCGCAAAAACCCCCTACATACCATGTCCTGAACAGGCATGTCCTGGACATCAACGCGCCGCTTACCCGCGTGCCAAGACACCGGAAATGTCCGTCCGGTAGGCCAGCACGGCCGGCAGCAAGGCCGCTACGGCACCCACCACGACGGCCAACCCAACGAGCAGCAATTCCTCTGGCACGAACGTCGCGCCAGTCAGGGAGACGCCTTGGGCCGTTTCGAGGAATTGGCCAAGTCCCTCAGCCGCCAAGTGACCGATGACCAGACCCAGCAGGGCACCGCCAAGGGCCAGCAACAGCCCTTCCGTCAACACATGTTGCATCACTTTACCGCGCGACGCTCCCATCGAGCGCAAAATGGCGATGTCGTAGGTCCGGTCTTTCAGCGCGTTGTAGAGGCCGATGAATAGGCTTAGCGCCGCTACGGCGATCAGGACGAAGCCGAACACGCGAAACGCATCGAGGCCGAAGCCGAGCAAACCGAGCAGCCGGGCCGTCTGAAACGCCGGCGCGGCGGCCTGCATGTTCGTCTGGGTGTTGATGAACCGCGGCAGCGTTGCGGCGGCCATCGGGGTGGCGTACTCGATCAGAAGTGACGTGTACTCGGCACTCGGATCGTAGTCTTCACTGCTGATCATGCCAGGGATCTGAAGGCCGGGTGGGCCAGGTGGGGGAGCACTAGCTGCCACGGTTGGCTCGTCGTCATGGTCATCATGACTGTGCTCACCGTCGTCGTGGTGGTCATCATCGTGGCTATGATCGTCATGGTGCTCTTCATCATGACTGTGCTTTTCATCATGACTGTGCTTTTCATCATGATCGTGGTCATCGCCGTGGTGGTCATCATCGTGGCTATGATCATCGCCGTGGTCATCATGACTGTGCTCTCCGTCTTGGTGGTGCTCGTCATCGTGATGGCCGTCCTCGTGGTCGTCGTGAGCGTGAGCCCCGTGTACTTCCCAGACGGTCTCAACGCTTGTGAGAAGAAGACGGTCGACGACGGTCCCCGTGGGTTCGAGAATACCGACTACACTCATCGGGTGATCACCATGAGTATCTCCGTCACCGAAGCCGTGCGAACTCACGACCTCATCGCCGATGCTCATGTTGAGCTCTTGCGCTACTTGGGCGCCGGCGGTCACTTCGAGGGTACCGTCCCAGAGCCGGCCTTCTGCCGGCGCAGTTCCGTAATGCTCGGGGTAGGCGGCCGTCGTTCCCACGATCCGGTAGCCTCGATAGTTGTCGCCAAGGGCTAGTGGGATGGCCTTTTTGACCATCGGATTGGTCATGATCTGCTGAGCCTCAGCCACGGGGATATTGCCCGTCGGGGCGTCGACGTGGTAGATGCTCGACAGGATGAGCTGCAAGGGGCTACCCTTCGCGCCCACGACGAGGTTGATGCCCTCGGCGTCACGCGTGAGGTTTTCCTCGACCTGCCGGCTCAAGAGCAGCAGCACGACGATCGTTGCAATCCCGAGCCCGAGCAGCAACACGTTCAACACGGTCCCGAGCGGCCGGCGGCGCAGGTAGGAGAGAGGGAGGGATTTCATTGGCTGGGTTGGTAGTTGGGTTGGTCGCTCGCTTTGCTCGCTGCGGGTGGGGGGGGGGAAGCTTAACGTGCTGCTTACCTACCCACCCAGCACGTTAGACTTCCAGGACGGTGTTGAAGGCGTCTCGGATGCGTTCGTCGTGGGTGGCGACGATCAGGGTGGCGTTGTGTTCACTGGCCTGGGCGAGCAGGAGGTCAAGCACGTCCTGGCTTCGAGTTCCATCCAGGCTAGCGGTGGGTTCGTCAGCGAGCAAGACAGTAGGCTTGTTCATGACCGCCCGGGCGATTGCCACGCGCTGCCGCTGCCCATAGCTGAGCTGTTCGGGGTAGGCATCCGCCTTGTCGGCTAGGTCGACCGTGGCGAGCAAGTCCCGGGCGCGGGCACCGTCCTGGGTCATGCCGGCTGCGTAGGCGGCAGCCAAAACATTGTCAAGCACGGTTAGGGTCGGGAGCAGATGCAAGCGCTGGAACACGAGCCCGATCCGCCGGCCGCGGAACTGGTCACGTGCGTGCTCGGCCATGTCGTAAATCGGCTCGCCGGCTACCTGCACCGTACCGGCCGTGGGCCGAAGCAAGCCGGCGAGGACGTGCAGCAGGGTCGTTTTCCCGCTACCCGACAAGCCATGAATCAGCAGCCGGCCGCCCTGCTCCAGATCGAGTTGGTCGAGTTCTAGGACCGTCGTCCCGTCGTAGGCGTGGCGAAGGTTTTGAACAGAGATCACGGGAAGTAGTGGTTGGGCCGAACGAACAAATCTTTGAGCCAGTGCAAGGGGAATCCAACAGGCTTGGGCAGCAACGCTGCTAAAACTGATACGCACCAAGTGGCCTTCGAACGGGCGCAACGGTGCATACTCAACGAATTCGAAGCAGCTTCTAGAACTCGATAAGCCGTAAAAAACCCCGCACCGGTCACGCCGGTACGGGGCAAAATGATCGCGTTTTGACGCGTGCTACTTCGCGAGCGTCACGCGTTTGGCTTCCGTGAAGGTCGCGCCGGTCAGGCGGTAGAGATACGTACCGCTCGATAGGCTGCTGCCGTCGATCGTGAAGCGCTCAGCCTGGTTGGCCTGCAACTCGCCGGCAAACAGGGTCTCGACGAGCCGGCCGCTGAGGTCGTAGAGTTCTACGCGGACTGGCTGGGTCTCGGCAACGACCACAGAGAACGTGGCCTGCGGGTTGAACGGGTTCGGGTAGGCTGATTCGAGCACGTGCGTCCCGGGCACCTCGACGGTGGCCTCGACGACATCGGAATAGTCCGTCGTGCCGTCGAAGTCGATTTGTTTGAGGCGGAGCCGGTACACGTCAGGGGTGAGGTCGCTGAGGCGGTAGGCGTAGTCCTGCTGCTCGACCGTCGTGCCGGCACCTTCGATGAAGGTGACTTCGCGGAAGTCTTC
>JBCDHV010000127.1:0-8866 GCA_038749615.1 Bacteroidota bacterium | reverse complement strand
GGCCACGGCTGCTCCGAAGGCTTGCTCGTGCCGGGTTAGCGGGAAGTCGAGGAAGACGAGCCGTGCCTTGCCGGTATCAATGAGTTGTTCGGCCAGCACAGGATAAAGCTGCGTGGCAAACCGCCCACACGCCGGGCACTGGTAGTCCGAGAACTCGACGAGCACGAGCGGCGCGTTCGGATCGCCCTTGGTGGGTGCGTTCTCGATGTCGATCATGAGATCGATCGGCTTATTGTCCGCAATCAACTGTTTGATGGGCGCGAGGTCGCGAACCTCTTTCAGTTCTTTCTTGATCTGCTCGAGTTCGGCCCGCAAGGCCTCGATCTCCGCGTCGTTCGACGATTGCGCGCAGGCGGTGAGCGTAAAGGCCGCACACAGCACGGCAATGGATAGAAGACGAGGCGTCATGGGAATGCAGGTCGTTGGGGGATGCACAGTCGCCGAGCCACGTGAGTCGCGTGCCGGCAGAAATACACTGAACGTACCCCTGTAACGCGTCGTTCCCCGGCCGGGAAGCTCGCTGAGTTCGCGCCGCTCACGTGGTGGATTAGCCAAAGGGAAGGTGAGGATGCGTGGTCAGACACAAAGGGGGACGGGTGTGCAGACCTCCGTTTTGATAAGCGCCAACGCTTCTGTCTCATGGCAGATAATGACATAACGCCTTGCTGCGCCAAGGTTCGTGTTGCGCCGTGTGGTAGAGTTTCCGTATCGTCGGGCATGCAGCCAGGCGGCTTGAGGAGGCGCTCCTGGTCTGTTCTCATCCAACATACAGGAGGCATCTCTATGCGATTCGCACTACGAACCGCTGTCATTTCTGGTATGCTGAGCGTGTTCGCTCTCCCAGTTTTGACCCACGCGCAGTCGATCCTATTGGTCGGGATCAACACCGAAAACAGCTCAGGCGATCAGTTCACGTTCGTCGCGACGACGGCCGTACCAGGCAACTCAATCGTCTACTTCACAGACAAGGAGTACAGCGACGCTGCTGATGGGTTTGTCGATACTCAGGAGGGGTACCTGAAATACACGACGCCAAGCGGAGGGCTACCGATTGGCGAGGTCGTACGGGTTAAAGAATCGACGACCACGAGCAACACCTTTAGCATAGACTGTTCGAGTGGTACAGGCACGGCTTGCGGAACAGTTATACTCGGAGACGGCACGTTCAGCGTGGGGAATGATGGCTTTTACGCCTTCACAGCCAGCAACGACAGCAACCCGACAACGACGGTTACGGAAGTGCTGAGCTATCTCGAATGGGCTACCAGCCCGATTGCGGACTACGATCCCACCAACGATTACCCGAACGCCGGCAAGGTCATCTTTGCCAACAACGGTTCCTCGGTGAAGTGGGAGTTCGTGTACGACAACGGGTCGTGCAAGGCTTGCAAGACGCAGCGCATCCCCCGTACAGACAACACACGCGCGGAGTACGACAACGTAGCCAACTGGACAGGCACCACAAGCGATGCGTCAGACCTGACGACGCAAGTGTTCATTCGGCCAGACCTGCAAGCCGGCTCGCCGCTTCCCGTCGAGCTCGTCAGTTTCGCAGGCCGCGTTGAGGCCGGCGATGTGGTGTTGCACTGGCAGACGGCAAGCGAGACCGATAACGCGGGTTTTGATGTCGAACAACGCATCGGCGGCGGCTTCGTCTCGCGTATGTTCGTCAGCGGAGCTGGGACCACAAATGAGGCCAGGTCTTACGAGACGCGCTTGCGCGTTGAGCCGGGGCTGCACCACTTCCGGCTCAAACAAATCGATCTCGACGGCGCAACGGCTTACAGCGAAGAGATCGAGGTGGTTGTGGACGTGCCCAGTGGCTTCGACGTGACCTCGGTGTATCCGAATCCATTTAGTAGGACGGCCACGTTCCAGGTAAGTATTGCCCGTGAGCAGCATGTACGCATCGAAGTCTATGATCTGATGGGCCGGCTCGTCGAGACGCTCCATGCCGGTGTGCTGGAGGCTCAACGCGCGCATGCCTACCAGATCAACGCGCAGGATCTGCCGAGTGGCCCGTACATCGTCCGGGTTCTCGGGGACACGTTCGAGGGAAGCCGGCAGGTGACACTCATGAAATAGTTGCAGCCCGCAGAGCAGCGGTGCACGCTCGCGTGTAGTCAAGGCGGTGAAGTCAGTCCGGCTATTGTCGAACAGCCGGCGGCTTCACCGCCTTCGTCGTTTCATGCCAAAAGGGGTGGAGATGGCATCTCCACCCCTTTTGCTGAGCCACTCGCCATCTGCTACCCGCACACCCGCTACGCTCAAGAGGTGAGCCACCCAGGTTACGTTTGCCGGCCTCGACCGTCATGCTGGAGGATCGGCTCTTCGAACGAACCTGCAGTGTGGCATGGCGTCTCCCAAACCTGTTTCTCGCGTCTGGAGTGGGGCGCTACTCGGCGTCGATGCGCTACCGGTAGCCGTCGAGACATTTATCGGCGGCGGATTGCCTCGGTTTACAGTGGTAGGGTTGCCGGACAGTGCAGTCAAGGAGAGCCGGGATCGGGTGCTCGCCGCCATCAAGAGCTCAGGGTTCCAGACGCCGCGCGGGGCGATCACGATGAACCTGTCGCCGGCTGACGTGCCGAAGGTAGGGTCTGGATTTGATCTGCCGATGGCGCTCGGGCTTCTGGCGGCGTCTACCGAGGCGGTGCCGGCTGAACGGCTCGACGAGTGGTTCGTGCTCGGCGAACTGTCGCTCGATGGCCGGCTCCAGCCCGTGAAGGGGGTGTTGCCCGTCGTGGCGCAAGCGCGGGCGGAAGGAAAGCGAGGGGTTGTGGTGCCGGCCGAAAACGTGGCCGAGGCGGCAGCAGTGGCCGGCATCGACGTGCACCCCGTCGCGACGCTCCAGGAGGCTTGGCGGTTGGCGGCAGGGATGTCGACGCCGGCTCCCGTGCGTGGGGTGGGGCGGTTGGCGCACACGGAAGAGCTGGCGTACCCCATCGACTTCTCCGACGTGCGCGGCCAGGAAAATGTCAAGCGGGCGCTCGAAGTCGCGGCGGCCGGCGGGCACAACGTGCTGCTGATCGGGCCACCCGGTTCAGGCAAGACAATGCTCGCCCGTCGGCTCCCAACGATCCTCCCGCCGCTGACACTCGACGAGGCGTTGGAGACGACGAAAATCCACAGCGTGAGCGGCCACCTGCGCGACCGGTCCGGGCTCGTTCGCCATCGCCCGTTCCGCGCCCCACATCACACGATTTCGGATGCCGGCTTGTGCGGCGGCGGCTCGAACCCCATGCCCGGCGAGATTTCGCTGGCCCACAACGGGGTCCTCTTCCTCGACGAACTGCCCGAATTCCGACGGAGTGTTCTTGAGACCTTGCGTCAACCTCTCGAAGAAGGACGGATCACGATTAGTCGCGCCCGTCTGGCCGTAGAATACTCCGCACGTTTCTTGCTTATAACTTCTATGAATCCATGTCCCTGCGGCCATAGGTCAGACCCCCAGAGAGTTTGCAGTTGCTCGCCCGTAGCCGTGCAGCGGTACACGAGCCGGGTAAGTGGACCGTTGCTCGACCGGATCGACTTGCACATCGACGTGAGCCCGGTCCCATTCGACGAACTGAACCGCGCCGGCGATGCCGAGCCTTCACGTGCCGTGCTGGAGCGTGTACTGACTGCCAGAGCGCGGCAGGCCGAGCGGTTCCGAGACGAAGCCGGCGTGCACGCCAACGCGCAAATGAGCAGCCGGCAGGTGCGCGCCTATTGTGAACTCGACGAAGCCAGTCAATCGCTCATGCAGACCGCGCTGACCCGTCTTGGCCTGAGCGCCCGCGCCTATGGTCGCATCCTCAAAGTCGCCCGCACCATCGCCGATCTCGCCGGCTCAGCCGACCTCCGAACCGAACACGTCGCCGAGGCGATCCAGTACCGGAGTCTCGACCGGATGCTGTGAGACGGTCTGCGCTTCATCTACGGCAAAGCGGATGGTCGCCGTCGGGTTGAAGGGGTTCGGGTAGGTATCCGTGAGGACGTATTGGTCTGCGACTTCGATGGTGGCCTGGATCTCAGGGGAATACTCGTACTGGCCGTCGAAATCGACACAAAAACAACGTATCCCGAGACCACGATGTGCACTTGAATTTGAACTGATAGACTTTCACGTAAGTCGCATTGCTTGCACAACATAAATAAAATCAGTACGATAGGCCCTACGCTCGACGGTTGACGCTACCCGTTGGGCTGCTTTCCTTCCTTCCTTCGTACGCGCACCGCTCACGCTCACCACGCACCGGGCGGCGCACCGCCACGGCGAACATGGCCGGCTTTCTGTTCGTCCTGTCCTTGTGGGCAGTCGTTCTTCCTTCTTTTGATGATGCCTCGAAGGCTGCCGATGCCCTCGAAGAGGCCCGGCGTGCGTTTCAGCGCGATGTCCGTGCGCTGCTGGTCATCGCGCGCGCCGACGTGGATTCGACGGCCGCTCAACCGCCGGCACGCGCTGCGCTGCTTGAACGGCTTCGGCCGCGGCTCGCGGAATCGGAGGCAGTGGCCAAGCGCCGGCTGGACGCCTTCGAGGCTGTAGCGGAGGAGGCCGCTGCGCAGAACCGCCCATTGGACGCTGCGCTTCTGGAGCGTCTCGATGCTGAGCGAAAGGCCGTGCAGCGGCTCGCCGGGCTCGTGGCTACGTATTGGCCGCGGGTGGCTGCCGTTCAGACTGCGCCGGCTGCTGGATCTCGCACAGCCGGATCTCAGCCGGCAGACCGGGCGCGCCGGGCTTCACCCCTGGAGCGCGTGAGCGGCCGGGTCTCTGCGCGCGTGGGAACGACGACCTTCGACGGACGCGAGCAGGTCGACGAGACGGCGCAAGACTTGAGCCTGTCGGTGCGCTACGCCCTCGAGGACCGCAGTGCGCTGACGGTCAGGGCGAGCCAGCGGCGGGACGTCGTGCTCTCAGCGTTTACGAATACGGCGGCGCAGGTCGGGTATACGCGGACGACGGCGGCTGGCCTGCGGGTCGAGGCCTACGGAGGCTACCAGGGCTACGAGGATCAACGCCGGCCCATCAACGATTTTCGGCAGCTCACGGCTGGTGCCGTCGCGGCGTATTCATTGTCGGCATCGGCCACGTGGACGGCTCGAGTGTCCGTCGAAGACCGGGCGTTCGAGGCGGATGTGGCCAATGGCTTTCAGGGCATCGGATACGATACGGCACTGCGGATGCGGCCCGGCCGGGGGCGGTTCGAACTGGGTGTGCGCGGCCGGACGCAAAGCAGCGACGCGGCCTTTCTCAGCTTCAACCGCATCAAGCCTCGGTTGACGTGGGCGGTCCCAACCGGGCAGCGGTCTTCCGTCGAACTCCGAGGCTCCTTCGAGCAGACAACGTACGGCGAGGGGGCATCAGGGAACGATTTCCGTTCGGCACGGGGCGAGCTAGCCTGGCTGCGGTCGGGCCGGCGCACGTCGCTCACGGCGGATCTGCGCGAACGGCTGACCAGCGATGTCTTCACGACCTACACGTTCCGGTTCGACACGCGATCGAGTGGCACCCGACGGTCCCGGCTGTACGCCCAGTACGTCCTCTTCCCCAACCGGGACGGCTCCGACTTCGTGGATCTGCGGGCCGAACTCGGCCGGCGAGGCCGCGGCGGCTTCTTCGATGCGACAGTGTTCAGCCGGGTGTGGATGAGCGAAGGCCGCCGGCACGTCGTGGACGCCGTAGGGCGATTCGGAGTGAATGTGTCGGGCGTGGAAATCGGCCCGTTGGCCGGCGCTCGGCTCTCCATCGACCCGGACGATGTCGCGTTAGACCAAGACGGCAACAGCCTGCGAGCCGGCTTAGCCGTGCGGGCCAACCGCCGCATCGAGAGGGCAACGGTAGCGTTCGACGGCCGCTACGAGTACGGCTTCGTCTACTCCAGCGCCATCAACATCGACCGCACGACGGGGCTCGTAACCCGTGGCGAGGTCAGCCAGCGCAATCCCACGACGCTGCTGTTCAACCTCAGCGTGCGGTATCCCGTTACCCCGCAATTCGACGTTCGGCTCGATGCCCGCCGCTACGCCATCGATCCCGACATCGATCCCTCCCAGAGCATCAATCCCTTCCCGGACCGCTCCAGCACTCGCCTGCTGATCGGGCTATCCTACGCGCTCTGAGCGCGCTGTCTGGTATCCGCATCGACCCGTACTCGCTATGGCTGCTTCAACGATGATGAACGCGTGCCGCAGACTGTTTCAACACCCTTCGGTGATACATCGCGTGGCGGCTTTCGGCCTGTGCGCCACGGTTGGACTGTGGATGCCGGCATTCACGGCTGCCCAGAACGGCGAGGCCATTGATGCCGTGAACGATCAGTACGAGGCCGTCATCGCGTCGACTAAGGAGGCGGATGCCAAGCTGAACGAGGCACTCGAGACCTACGATTCCATCGAAAAGTGCCTCTTCGGGCCTGAGTGTCAGCAGTGGATCGACCAGTTTTACCTCGTCGACATGGAAGTGCAGGACGCCATCGTCGAGGTCAAAGGCCGGCTTCAAGTGGCCTGGCGTTCGATTCAACAGACGGGCCTGAAAGACAAACTCGACGGCGCGAAAAACATCGTGGGCCAGGTCAGCACGCTGACGGGCAATGCCAAGAGCGTTTTGGATTTCACCAAGCGGTTCAACCCCGAGGGAAGCAGGGGAGACCCCACACGTGGCCTGCGCCTCATCGGGGAAATCATTGGCGATGCAGCCTCCGGGATGCCGGAACCACTCGACGAAATCTTCGGGGAATATGCCAAGGCAGCCGCGAGCTTTGCCACAAAACTGACGGCGTTGCAGGGCGCTCTCGACAATGCGCGGCAGGGATCACTCGGGGCCAGCTTCGCCGGCTATGCCGATGCGCAGGCCTTCTTCGAGCAAAACTTCGAGGGGACGAACGGCCGAACCAGCCTCACGTTTTTCGACGTGACGTCGCAGTTTCGCCGGTTGGGGCAAAACGTGCAGGTCTTCTACGATCTCGATGGGAGTGAGTACTACGTCTACGATGGCGGATCGAGTACGGTGGGGGCCACGGGTTGGATCGTGCCGCCGGCGCTCCGGACGGTCTACGGGTACTTTAGCGCTATGCCACCGAACGTGTTGCCGGTGGATCAGCGCGTCGTCCGCATCGTGGCGGTCTCGTCAGCCCGCACGACGCCAGCCGATATCGAGGCGGCGAATTTCCTTTATGCAGAACTGAGTGGTGCTGTCCAGACCCGCCGGCCCGTCCTGGAACGCTACGACCTGACCGCCCTCGCCGAGCGCTTGCTCCAGAATGGCCGCGACGCCTTCATCGGCATCTACCTGCTCGACCGCTCCTCCCGAGGCGACATCAGCCGGCTTCGAGATGCCCTCGCGAATACCGTCTTCATCACGGGCGTCGTCCAGCGTGGAACAGCCGCAGCAGCCGGTGTCACGGTCCGCCTCGTGGTGGAAGGAGCCGGCAGCGACGCGGCGACCACAGCCGAGGACGGCTCGTTCACGGTCGTGGCTTCCGGCAGCCAGGGCGACCGCTTCACGCTAACAGCCGGCTCCGGCGCAGAGCAGGTGACGGAGCGCTCCCGGTTCGATGAGCAGCGGGCGTTCAGAGACCTAACACTCCAGCTACAGGCGGTGGTCAATGCTTTGTCCGTGTTGCCGGCTGAGGTGACGATCAACGCCGGCGAAGAGGCGGCCTTCGAAGCCGCCCTACAGCTAACCGATGGTTCGTCCCGGTCCGTGACAGAAGACGCTGCGTGGGCCAACGGACCTGCGTTTGCCGGCCGGGAGGTCGGGACGTTCACGGTTACAGCTACCCACGAGGGGCAGACCGGAACGGCCACGGTCACCGTCGAGGATGGCTGCCCGAACAAAATGGAATGGAAGACTGACCGCCAGGCGTGCGGCTGCGTCGATCCGTTTACGATGAGCGAGGAGCTTGGCGAATGCACGGACCCAGCGGACGAACTCGAAGAGCTGACCGAAGATGGCGAGATTCCAGTGTGCGACGCCAGCACGCTCGCCGGCCTCGTGGCTCCGTTCGATGGATATGTGGCCGATGCATTAGACGCGGCCCGGTTGTACGACGCGGCGGTTGATGTCTTCTATAAGGCCATCAACGATCAGACCTCGAACCCGTGCTCGAACGGGCTGGTAGCACTTGCCTTTTCCCAAGCGCGCACCCAGGCTGCCCGCGCCGAGACCATCGAGGCGGACGTGACGGCCCAGAGCATCGACGCACTGGTCGAAATCGGGCTGTGCCCACCGGAAGACGCTAACGCCCCAATGGCTGACGTGCTGGACCGAGTGGGCGAAGTGGGCCAGGCACTCGCAAGCTTTACGGGCCTCGCGGCGGTCGAAGCCGAGCTTCAGGCTCAGGGTTGCGATGTCGATGAGGTGGCGGATGCCGGCGAGACGTACGCGGACCAGGGCGTCGATCCGGAAGTCGTGCTAGCCGGCGGCCAGGGCGCAACAGAAATCTGCGGCGATGGCTCCGATAACGACGGCGACGGCCTGATCGACGAAGATTGCGACGAACTTGGCGTCTTCAACGTGACGCTCGTCTTGTTCGACTCGGGTTCTGCTTCAGATGATGTCTTCGGGCTGTCCGTCTCTGGCCAGGGCGATCTCGGCGTGACGCCAGAAGGTGGCTCGCGGACGTATCCACTCTCGCTCGCGCCCGGCGATTACGTGGCCACGGTCACCGTCGTCAGCGCGCCAGACAATGCCGGCACGTTCACGCTCACCGTCGCCGAGGGCGATCAGGTCGTAGCGTCCGACACCGGCGCACCCGGCGAAGGAGCTGTGATCACCGTGCCATTCACCATCGGCGCAGACCCCACGACGCTCGATCCAACCTTGCCGTTCAGCCTCCACTCGGGCGACGAGGTCTTGCAGTTGGAGCAGCAGTAGGGGCAGCAG
>JBCDHV010000126.1:0-8876 GCA_038749615.1 Bacteroidota bacterium | reverse complement strand
GCTTCGCCGCTCCCTCGACCAGATGGGTGCACCGGAGGTCCAACTCGTCGATGAGATCGACTTCCTCAAGCACTACCTCGCCATCGAGCAGGCGCGCTTTGAAGACCGGCTGCAGGTCGAGCTGGACGTGCCGGCGGCCCTGCACGATGCGCTCGTCCCGCCGCTGGTGCTCCAGCCGCTCGTCGAGAACGCGATCAAACACGGCATCGCGCCACAGGCGGAAGGAGGCGTGCTGTGCGTGGAGGCCTGGGCCGAGGAGGAGTCCCTGCTGCTCCGGGTTACAGACGATGGGCCGGGACTCGGCTCCACGGCGTCCAACGGCACACGCCCGGCCCTGACCGCCGGCATCGGACTGACCACCACGCGGGAACGCTTGCACACCCTCTACGCCGATGCAGCCTCCCTCGAAACACGGGCGCTCGTTCCTCAAGGGTTCGAAGCACTCGTCCGGCTGCCCCTGCGGACGTAACACATAATCTGACCTCTCATGTCTGAATCCTCTCCTCTCAACGTTCTGATTGCCGACGACGAGCCGTTGGCGCGCGAGCGGTTGCGCACGCTCCTGCTGCAGCGGTCCGACGTGGAACTCGCAGCCGAGGTCAACTCGGGCGAGGCTGCCTTGCGAGCCGTTTCCCTCGCCCAACAGAAGCGCAAACCCATCGACCTCGTGCTACTCGACGTGCAGATGCCGGCACCCGACGGACTCGACGTGGCCGCATCGCTGGCCGAACAGCCCGTTGAGCAGCGGCCGGAGGTCGTGTTTGTCACGGCCTTCGATCGGTACGCGATCCGGGCGTTCGATCTGCACGCGCTGGATTATGTGCTCAAGCCCATCGAAGACGACCGGTTTCACGCTGCGCTCGACTGGGCCGTTGCGCGCCGGCATACCGGGCAAACGGGGCCGTTGAATCACCGGCTGCTCGAACTCATCCGCGCCGTAGGCCCCGACCGGGTGTTGTCCACACTCTCGAACGCAGTGCCGGACGAAGAGCCTGCGCGCCGGCTCTCGATCCAGAGCGGCGGCCGCTACCACCTGATCGATGCCGACGAAATCGACTGGATCGAGGGGGCCGGCGTCTACGTCAAGCTCGTCAGCGGAAGCCGCTCGCACTTCATCCGCACCACCTTGGCCCGCATGGAGAAACGGCTCGGCTCAGACCAGTTTGCCCGCATTCACCGCTCGACCATCGTCAATCTATCCAGGGTCCGCGAAATCCATCCTCGAACGCACGGCGAGTACGTGCTGCTGCTCGAGGATGGCACGCGGCTGAAGGTGTCCCGCACCTACTCGGAGCGGATGAAACGCTACGTCGAGCGCTTCAGCTAGTGATCCAGGCGTCTCAGATGCCCAGATCGGGCTGGCTGCCTCCCTGATCACCGGAGGAGCGGCGCGGGCGGCGAGACGACCCACTGCCGAAACTGTAGGTGAGAGTTACGGTGGCTTGTTGCAGGTAGGGTGAGCGGGTGCCGGTGAAGCTGTAGCCTTCGCCGCCGGTTTCGAAGTCGAACTGGCCGGTGCCGAAGATGTCTCGCACGTTCAGGGCCAGCCGGACTTGCTGATTGAAGGCGTGGCTGAGGCCGAGGGTCGCGAAGCCGAGCGGTGAGATCCGGCCATCCTCTACTTCCAGGGGGCCTCGGTAGAATCCAAAGAGTTGGACGGTGGTGCCCTTCCTGATTTCGGCCTGCAGGTTACCGTTCAAGGTGTAGACGAGGCCGTCGCTCCCAAGGTCGGTTTCGACGTTTCCGCCTTCTGTGATGGCCCGGAAGACGCTTGCCGAGAGCACGCCACGAACCGGCCCGATCCTAGGCGAAAGCGTAGTTTCGATGCCATAGGCGTCCTGCACGTCGAGGTTCTGGAAGGTCGCGAGGGTCCGGCCTGTTTCGGCATCGAGACGGATGCGCCGGCGGATGGTATCCGTGGTGCGCCGGTAAAACGGCGTCAGTGTGGCGATGAACTTGTACTGGAAGGCCAGTTCGTATGCCGTCGTGTACTCCGGTTGGAGCCTCGGATTGCCGATGTCTACGATCAGGGTGTCCTGGAACCGGGGCGTGGGGTCGAGCAACCGTGCGTTGGGGCGGTTGACGCGCCGCGAGGTGGAGGCTTTGAGCGTGGTGCCGGGGCTGAACGTGTAGAGCGCGAAGGCACTGGGATAGAACGACGTGAACCGGTCCTCGATGCCGGCCTGCCCGGTGCCGGGCTCGACGTCCCGGCGTGCATCCTCCACCCGGAGACCGGCTTGCACTTGCAACGCCCCGAAGCTTCGCATGCCTTGGAGGTAGGCCGCGGCAACGGTCTCGTCGTAGGCAAACAAGCCGCTCAGCGCCGGATCGAGTTGCAAGGCCTCGCCGAACCGAGTGTCTAGGTCGGCACGGATGAAGCGGGCGGTGCCCTTGGCTCCGGTCTCCACTTGGACGCCGGCTAGCGAGGCGGTGTAATCGGCCTGGAGCGCAAACTCGTCGTTTTGATCGTCTGAGAGCCGTGCTGAGAAGGCTTCCCGCTGAGCCGCGTCGATGTCGAGGAAACGCTCGTCTTCCTCCACGTCGTTGCGCGTCCATCGAAATTCAGAGGACAGAGACCGGTTCTCGCCAGGCTTGAACTCGGCGGTTGTCACCACGTCGAGTGTGAGGCCGTCGGAGGCGATGTCGCCAGACCGGTCGAGCGTGGCTTCGATGTCCGGGCCGAGGCCGAAGACGACGCCAATCTGCTGGTCGTCTGCGCGGTCTCGGTGGCCTAGCGTGCCGCTGATTCCGAGGAGCGTCGCGTCGTTCGGTCGCCAATCCAACGTACCCGTGCCGAGGTGGGAGCGGATGCCGTTTTCGATGACGATGGTCTGGTCGATCACTGAGGTCCCGGCGGCCAGTTGCCGGCGCTGAAGCGACGTGCCGTCGATGCCGAACGCATCGTAGCGGTACGTGTAGGAGCCTGACACGTCAAGTGGCCCACGCTGATAGGCGAGGTTACCGCCGAGCTGCGTGTTGGGTGCCGTGCCCGTCCCGAGAGTCGCCCCGCCGGAGAGCCCGCGGTTGGTCGATTTTTTGAGCACGATGTCGATGATGCCACTCATACCGTCGGCATCGTACCGAGCCGATGGGTTCGGCATGACCTCGACGCGCTCGACCGATTCTGCCGGGATTTGCCGCAGCAGCGCGGCCAACTGATCGCCCTGGACGGGCACTGGCCGGCCGTTGAGGTGCACGGCTACGTTTTGACCGCCGCGCAGGCTGAGCCGGCCTTCTGCGTCTACCTCGATGCTGGGTAGGGTTTCCAGCACGTCCAACGCATGACCGCCGGCCGTGACCGGCTGAGCCGCCACGTTGTACATCGTCCGGTCGACGCGCTGCTCCACGAGCTCCCGCTGCGCCGAGACCTCGACGCCTTCGAGTGCCGTGGCATCGGTTTCCAGGCTGAACGGAGCGACTTCGGTGGCCGTCCGGGCAGTTACAGCCACGTCTTCAGCGTTGGCCGCCGTGTACCCGACGAAGCTCGCCCGCACCTGATACGTGCCGGCCGGAATGCCATCGAGTTGGAAGCGCCCGTCGGCAGACGTGGCCGTCCCTGTGACGAAGGCCGTATCGGGCGAGGTAAAGAGCGAGACCGTGGCGCCGGCCAGCGGCGTTCCGGTGCCGGCGTCCCGCACGAGGCCGGTCAGACGCCCCGTGGGCGACGCCGTTTGAGCGAGGGCGAGGGAGGGGAGAAGCAGCAAAAGGGTAAGCCAGAGCGCACGCATGGGCAGGAAGGTCTGGGAATCCGAAGGACGAATGATGCCCAGCGCCTACGACGCGTGTGGAAGGGGAGTTAGCGGTGATGATGCGGCTTGCGGAAGCGAGCATGCGAGCCGGCTGCGAGGTGTCGCGAGGCGGTTTTTTGTGGGGTCGGACCCCTTGCGTAAAACCGCAACATGGGTGTGAAACGCGAGCGCCGGCAACGGATTTTCCTCACCGAAGCAGCGAAATAACCGGGGGTCCGACCCCCTTCTCCAAACGTTCACCGCAACAAAAAACCTCGCCCTGCCGCGGGCCGGCGGGGCGAGGTGATGCAGGTCTGGCAGACCGGGTGGAGCTAAGCGGATTCGAACCGCTGACCTCTGCAGTGCGATTGCAGCGCTCTACCAACTGAGCTATAGCCCCGGACAGGTGAAAATATACAGGTTGACGCCGGCTGGCAGCAAATGAAGCTGGCTCAAAGCTAGCGCGCGAGCCGGACCTTCATGCCTAAATAGACGTATCTTCAGACTACTTAGTTCGCCAGCTATTTACGGACCATTCATCCTCGTCCTGCTGGCCCACGTACTGAACGGCTCCCCAGAGCGATTAATCTCCCTCGGCCAACCCGGATTCCCACAAACCGGAGGGCATCAGCGCCTTAGCTTTTGGCGTCCTACACCTCCGGCCTCGGGTCAAGCCGCGCTACAACCGCTTCCCGAATGCCCATGTCCTCCAAGCCCGATCTTTTCAACGCACGCGACACCTTTGACACCGGCTCCGGCAGCGCCTACATCTACCGGCTGAGCCGGCTCGAAGAACAAGGCGTTGGCCCCGTCAGCCGGCTGCCGTTCTCGATCAAGGTGCTCCTCGAAAGTCTCCTGCGCAACTGCGACGGCCACGTCGTCACGCAGGACGACGTTCGCAAGCTCGCGACCTACAACCCGGCAGAGCCATCGAGCGAGGAAATTCCGTTCAAGCCGGCGCGGGTCATCCTGCAGGATTTCACCGGCGTGCCGTCGGTGGTGGATCTCGCCGCCATGCGTACGGCGATGGCCCGCCTCGGGGGCGATCCGGACATGATCAACCCGCGCGTGCCGGTCAACCTAGTGATCGACCACTCGGTGCAGGTCGACCAGTTTGGGTCGGAAGCGGCGTTTCTAATCAACAAAGAAATCGAGTTTCAGCGCAACCGGGAGCGCTACGAGTTCTTGCGCTGGGGCCAGCAAGCCTTCGAAAATTTCTTCGTGGTACCGCCGGCACGTGGGATCGTGCACCAAGTCAACCTCGAATACATCGCCCGGGGCGTGTGGGACCGCCCGGAAGAGAACGGCCTCAAGGTCGTTTATCCCGACTCGCTCGTCGGCACGGACAGCCACACGACGATGATCAACGGTCTCGGGATCGTCGGTTGGGGCGTCGGTGGCATCGAGGCCGAGGCGGTCATGCTAGATCAGCCGATCTACATGCTGATCCCGGAAGTCGTGGGCTTCAAACTCACCGGCCGGCTCAATGAAGGCGTGACCGCGACCGACATGACGCTGCGCGTCGTCGAGATGCTGCGGAAGAAAGGCGTCGTCGGCAAATTCGTCGAGTTCTACGGTGCCGGCCTCTCGTCGATGTCGCTGCCAGACCGGGCGATGATCGCCAACATGGCACCGGAATACGGCGCCACGATGGGCTTCTTCCCGGTTGATGCCGAGACGGTCGATTACATGCGCCGCACGGGCCGGACGGACGCTGCGGCCGAAGTCTTCGAGCGCTACAGCAAAGAGCAGGGCCTCTTCCGTACGGACGATTCGCCTGATCCCGTGTTTACCGATACGCTCGAACTCGACCTTGGCGACGTGGTCCCGAGTGTGGCCGGCCCGAAGCGCCCGCAAGACCGTATCTACGTGCCCGATCTCGGAAGTGAGTTTCGCGAGTCGCTCAGCCGGCCGGCTGGGCCGCTCGGATTTGGGCTTGCCGATGACCAACTCAACAACACGGCAGAGTACAAAGACGACAAGGGCAACGAACTGACGATGCAGCATGGCGACGTCGTCATCGCGGCCATTACGAGCTGCACCAACACGAGTAATCCATCCGTGATGATCGGGGCCGGCCTCGTGGCGAAAAAAGCCGTCGAGCGTGGCCTGAAGGTCAAGCCGTACGTCAAGACGAGTCTCGCGCCTGGTTCCCGGGTCGTGACCGACTACCTCGTGGAAGCCGGCTTGCTACCGTACCTCGACCAGATCGGCTTCAACCTCGTCGGGTACGGCTGCACGACGTGCATCGGTAACTCCGGGCCATTGCCGGAGGCTGTCGAGACGCCCATCGTGGACGGCAAGCTGATCGTCTCCGGGGTGCTTTCGGGCAACCGGAACTTCGAGGGCCGGATTCACCAGAACGTCCGCGCCAACTACCTCGCTTCGCCGCCGCTGGTGGTAGCGTACGCCCTCGCCGGCACGGTCGACCTCGACCTCATGCACGACCCGGTCGGCGTCAACGATCAGGGCGAGGAGGTCTACCTCCGGGAAATCTGGCCGACGAATGCCGAAATCCAAGAGGTGAGCAGCCGGGCAATCACGCCGGAGATGTTTCAGGCGCGCTACGACGGCATCGAAACCTCGAACCCGGAATGGAACGAGATTCCCGTTCCCGAAGGCGCGATCTACGACTGGACGGACTCGACCTACATCCAGGAGCCGCCGTTCTTCACGGAGTTGACGCCGGCCATCCCGTTGATCCAGCCCATCGACGGCGCGCGCGTCCTGCTGAAACTCGGCGACTCGATCACGACCGACCACATCTCGCCCGCCGGCTCCATTATCCAGGACGGACCTGCCGGCAAGTACCTCAACAGCCACGGCGTCTCGAAACGCGAGTTCAACAGCTTCGGTAGCCGGCGTGGCAACCACGAGGTGATGATGCGGGGCACGTTCGCTAACGTCCGCATCCGCAACCAGATGGCCCCCGGTACCGAGGGCGGCTGGACGACGTACTTGCCGACCGACACGGTCATGCCGGTCTACGACGCCGCCATGAAGTATCAGTCCGAGAATACCCCACTGGTGGTGCTGACGGGCATCGACTATGGAATGGGATCGAGCCGGGACTGGGCAGCCAAGGGCACGATTCTGCTAGGCGTCAAGGCTGTCATCGCCAAGAGCTTTGAGCGGATTCACCGGTCGAACCTCGTCGGGATGGGCGTGTTGCCGCTCCAGTTCCAGCCCGGCGACGGCCACGAAGAGTTGGGCCTGGACGGCACCGAGCACTTCTCGATTCCCGTCACGGACGATGTCCAGCCTCGCCAGACACTTACCGTCACCGCTACCAAGGCCGACGGCTCGACAGTCACCTTCGACACCACAGTGCGCATCGACACGCCCGTCGAGGTGGACTACTACCGCCACGGTGGCATCCTCCACTTCGTCCTCCGCGAGTTCCTGAGCGCGCAGCCGGTCGAAGGCGAAGTCGTGTGACGCAAACCCGTCAACAGATTGGAAGGGCCGGCTCCGCGAGGGGCCGGTCCTTTATTCGTTTCTGAACCGCTCGTCGTAGTTCTTGATGCAGCGTTCGATGACGTCGTGCGCTTGGTCTCGGCCCCCGATGTTTTCGACATCGACTTCCTCGTGCATCATGCGCTGGTACTCGGCGAAAAACCACCTGAGCTCTTTCTGCTCGTAGTCTGGCAAGGCTTCGAAGGATTCGTACCCGTCATAGACCGGATCGTCGACGAGCGTGCAGATGATTTTGTCATCGTTTTTCCCTTTATCGGTCATGTTGACGATGCCGATGGGGCGAACCGGGCACAGCGTGAGCGGGCTCACGGGATCGCGCATGACGACGAGCAGATCAAGAGGATCGCCATCTTCGTCGAGCGTTTGCGGAAAGAACCCGTAGTTGTCGGGGTATGGGACCGGCGGATAGAGCACGTGGGAAATGCGCATGATGCCGACGAGCTTGTCGAGCTCGTATTTGACGGTCGAGCCGAGCGGGACTTCGATGATCGCGTTCGCCACGCTCGGGGCGTTGTCGCCGATGGAAATGTTGTGCCAGGGGTGAATCATGAAGTAGGATGTGACGTGCAGAAGTGGAGTGGATGGACGTGCAGGGGCAACGGTTCGAAAGGCTCAGAACCAGATTCAGAACACCTGCAGGGGAGGGGCTATGCTTCTTCTGTACAAATGGGCATCGGTTCCGTAGTGCAAGACGTCGATTCGAGACTTCGATGTCCCGAGTGTTCAAAATTGAAGCGATTCATCTTTGTTGAACACTGTCAATACATAGAGCTTAAGTCTTTAGGGAATAGATACGTGAAGGATCAAATACACGAGGATCTGCACGCTCCGAGTTGAACCCATTCAGCCGGCATGCGATACTGGTTTTGAAAGCCCTTCCATCTGCATTTAGCCTTCCTTCCCTTGGGTGACCGCATCACGATATCGGACGTAGCCCGGCGAGCCGGCGTGTCGACCGGGACGGTGTCCGCGGTCATCAACGGGCGCGACACCGTGCGGCCGCGCACACGGGACAAAGTGCTGCGCGTGGTGAGCGAACTGGGGTACCGGCCGGCGTTGTCGGCACGTGCCCTGGCTTCAGCCGGCCGGCGGCCTTCGCCGTACGCGGCAGGAGTGGGGGTGATCGTCAAGGAGGCGGACAATCCGTTTTACACGGAAGTGGTCTCCGGCATTCACGAAACGTTGCGCCGGCACAACCTGCTGGCCCTCGCGTCGGCGACGGACGGCGTGTTTCAGACGGAGGGCCAAGCCATTGAGGCGCTTCGGGCGATGACCGTCCAGGGTCTCATCATCGGCCCCGTCCTGCACGAGGAAGTCGACCTCGAACATCTCTTCGCACTCGTCCGGATTCGTTTCCCGTTCGTCCTACTGGAAACCGTTCAAGGGCTCCGCGCCAGCAGTGTCAGCATCGACAATGTGGACGGATCCAAACGGGCGGTTGCGCATCTGTTCGAGCACGGACACCGGCGCGTCGTGCATTTCTCTGGCCCGCCTTACACGCAGCACACGCGCGACCGCATCCAGGGTGTCCGCGAGGCCTTTTCCGAGTCGGATCAAGTGTTCGATCCGGCGTGCATCGTGCCGGCCGGCGCTCGCGTCCATGACGGCTACCGAACAGCCAAGGAGTACTTCGCCGAGGCCGGCGATGACCGCCCCACGGCGCTGACATGC